>CAYWDW010000690.1:0-3461 GCA_964457105.1 uncultured Heliobacteriaceae bacterium | reverse complement strand
GCACGTGCGCAGTATTTTTGCCCAGCAGGTCATCGGGCGCAGGCCCGTTCGTCACCGAGGCCACGACCACCGGCACGCCCACCGCTGCCGCCAGATGCGCCGGGCCGGAGTGATTGCCAATGAACAGACTCAGGCGCGCGAGGGCTGAAACGAAGTCAGCAGCGGGCAGCGATTCAAGCGTCACAAAGTGATCTTTGGGCAGCTCGGCGGCCACGCGACGCGACAACCAGTGTTCACGCGGGCCGGTGAACAGCAGCACCCGCGCATTGAAATTATGAATCATGCGTGCGGCCAGCGACGCAAACTTTTCAGCCGACCAGCGTTTGCCCGCACTGCCTGCGCCCGGATGAATGCCCACGAGCAGTTCACCTGGTTGCAGTCCTTTTTTCCTGAGCAGCTTGTCAATTCGTTCATCAGCCGCACGGTCTGTTTTCAGTTTCGGCGCGGCTTCAACCGGACGCACGCCGAGCGGTTCAAGCAGGTCAAGATAACGCTGCGCCTGATGCCTGACCGCTTTGGATGGCCGCGCAAAGGCGCTTGCCAGCAGCCCGATGACCTGATGCAGTCCCTTGCGCGGGGCGTTGAGGCGACGCAGCGGCCTGGCAAAATTCATCAGCACGGCGGCCTCAGTGCCTGGGGTGAATTCGATGGCCAGGTCGTAAGTGTGATGCGACGCTTCGCGCAATGATTTCAGGCTCACGTAGAGCGCGCGCGGCCCGGCCAGTTCGGCTTTTTTCAGACGGCCTATCGTCAGCACTTCATCCACGCAGCCGGCCATCCGCAGCAGGTCCGCCGTCGCCGGACTCGTGGCAATGGTGAGGCGGGTGTGCGGCAGGTGTTGTCGCAATGAACGCAGCGCGGGAAGCGCCAGGATGGTTTCGCCAAGGCCGGCGATGTGGACGATCAGAATGTGGCGCGGATCAGAGTCCATCAGTTGAGAACGATGTCAGCTATGTTCCATCGTTCGTGGTGGCAACAGGCTCCTGCCGGTCATTTCGGCAGGTTGTTCCAGTCCCAGCAGTTCAAGCATCGTGGGCGCAATATCTTCTAACGCTCCCCCTTCGCGCAGGGTTCCGCTGAAATCCGGGTCGCACAGGATGAACGGCACCGGATTGCAGGTGTGCGCTGTGTGTGGCGCGCCGGTTTCAGGGTCAGTCATCTGCTCGCAGTTGCCGTGATCGGCAGTGATGATGGCGGTCCCTTTGACTCGTTCGACCGTGCCGACCACCCAGCCGAGGCAGGTGTCAACGGCTTCGACCGCCCTGACGGTCGCGTCCGGATTGCCCGTATGGCTGACCAGATCGCCATTGGCAAAATTGATGACGTAAACATCGGTGTCGTTGTCATCCAGCGCGCGGCAGACCTTGTCAGTCACGCGAAAGGCCGACATTTCGGGCATCTGGTCGTAGCGCGCAACCTGTGGCGAAGCCACTTCGAGGCGGCTTTCGTAAGGCATTTCGTATTCGTGACCGCCGTTGAAAAACCAGGTCACCCGCGCAAAGGTTTCAGTTTCAGCCACGCGCAGGTTGCTGACGCGATGTTGCGCGAAAATTTCAGCCAGCGTATTGGGCTGATGCCTGGGCGCAAAGACGATTGAGGTATTGAATGACCGATCATATTGCGTGAACGTGGCGAAATGCAGGTTCGGAATCAGCTCGCGCGCGAAGCCGTCAAAGCTGAGCCCCGTAAAAGCGCGAGTCAGTTGCCGCGCCCGGTCCGCGCGAAAGTTGAAAAAGATGACTGAATCGCCCGGCTGCACTGTGCTGACTGGTTCGCTGCCTTTCGCGATGATGATCGGTTCAATGAATTCATCGGTCACGCCTTCATCATACGACGCTTCGACGGCTGAAACCGGATCATTGAAACGACGGCCTGCGCCGCTGGTGATCGCTTCGTAAGCCTGTCTGGTGCGCTCCCACCGGTGATCACGATCCATGGCGTAATAACGCCCGGTGATGGTGGCAATGCGGCCCGTGCCGATTTGCTGAAGCTGTGCGCACAGGTCAGCAATAAATCCGGCGCCGGAAGTCTGCGGCGTGTCGCGGCCATCGGTGAACAGGTGCAGCCGGACATCACTGACGCCGAGCGCCGCCGCCAGGCGCAGCAGCGCGTACAAATGCGTGTTCATCGAATGCACGCCGCCGTCTGACAGCAGTCCCATCAGATGCAGCGCAGAGTTGCGCCCCGCCTCAATGGCGGCCAGCAGCGCCGGGTTTTCAAAGAAAGCGCCTTCGGCAATCGCTTCGTCAATCCGCGTGACTTCCATCGGCACGGTGCGGCCCGCGCCGATGATTAAATGGCTGACTTCTGAATTGCCAGCCTGTCCCTTCGGCAATCCGACGCGCTCGCCTGAGGCTTCAAGCAGCGTGTGCGGATACTTCGTCAGGTATTGATCCAGAAACGGCGTGCGGGCCAGGGCAATCGCATTGCCTGCGGTTTGCGGCGACCAGCCAAAGCCGCTCAGGATAATCAACACGACCGGTCGCTGGTTGAGACTGCTGCCTGCCATCATTGCAAAGCCAGGTTAATTCTGCTGCTTCAACTGCCCGGCGACTGCTTCCGTCGCCTTCCTGATCGCTTCAGGATCACCCAGATAAAAATGCCTGAGCGGCTTCAGGTCGTCATCGAGTTCATACACGAGCGGAATGCCGGTCGGAATGTTGAGGCCGACAATTTCATCGTCAGCAACGTTGTCGAGATATTTGACCAGCGCTCGCAGGCTGTTGCCGTGAGCGGCAATCAGCACGCGCTGACCTGATTTGACGACGGGCGCAATCGTTGCGTGCCAGTACGGCAGAAAGCGCGCCACCGTATCTTTCAGGCATTCAGTCAGCGGCAGTTCGTCCGGCGTGAGCGCGGCATAACGCGGGTCACGGCCCGGATAGCGCGGGTCATCAGGCGTGAGCGGCGGCGGCGGAATGTCGTAGCTGCGCCGCCAGATGTTGGTCTGTTCGAGGCCGTGCTGTGCGGCGGTTTCAGCTTTGTTGAGTCCCTGTAGTGCGCCGTAGTGCCGTTCATTGAGCCGCCACGATTTGTAAACCGGAATCCAGAGCAGATCCATTTCTTCAAGCGCCAGGTTCAGGGTTTTGATGGCGCGCTTGAGGACCGAGGTATAGGCCACATCGAAGGTGTAACCATCGGCTTTCATCTGCCGTCCGCCCGCGATGGCTTCCTGCACGCCCTTTTCGCTGAGGTCCACATCCGTCCAGCCGGTGAAGCGGTTCTCCCGGTTCCATGTGCTTTCGCCGTGCCGCAATAAGACAAGTGTTTTCATGATCGTTTCTCCAGTGGTTAAGATAGAAAGAAATTGATACACGAAACGGCAGGGAATGGCAAAGGATCACTTAAACAAGGAGCGCAGGCGTCCCGCCTGCCTGAATTTCGATCAAGGCTAAATTTGCGTAAAACAGGCAGGCGGGACGCCTGCGCTCCGTGTTTGGCTGCGCTACGTGTTTGCCATC
>CAYWDW010000689.1:0-3461 GCA_964457105.1 uncultured Heliobacteriaceae bacterium | reverse complement strand
CCTCCAACGCTTGAGAGCATCTCCAAACGACCCTGGACGAGCCTTCAACTGAAGACTCGTCCGAGGTCTGGTCTGTCTGAGTAAAGCGTCATTCCCGCTGCGAGCAGTTTATCTGAGCAGTGAGAGGACCGCCTGGGACGCCTGATTGGCCTGCGCCAGCGCGGCGACACCGGCCTGCTGCAGCACACTCAGACGTGAGAGGTTGGAAGCCTCAGCCGTGACATCCGCATCGCGGATGCGCGACTCGGCAGCCTGGAAGTTGGTCACCTGTGAAGTGGCCAGGTCCACGGCCTGCTGAATCCGGTTCTGCCCTGAACCCACCGTGCCCTGCACCTTGCCGAGCGCGTTGATGGCGGTCTTGAGCGAATCGAGCGCCTGTTTGGCACCCGCCGAACCGGTGCTGGTGGCAGCGGTCGCGCTCTGCGGCGTGACGGTCGGAGCGCCGAGCAGCCGGTCAGCCGCTACGCCCGTGCTGGTTTCAGCAATGCTGTAGCTGAAGGTCGTCTTGCTGGACACGATGTTGAGCGCGGCGGTCGCGGTGGTGTTGGTATCCACGGCGGTAATGCCCGCATCGCGCAGCGTCTGGTTATTGTTGATGGCCGCTTTGAGCGTGGCCGCGTTGGTCGCCGCCGTCGCGCCGGCTCCGCCCGCCACGTTCAGCGTCACCGTCTGACCGGTGGAACCAATCGTGAAGGTCACGTTCTGATTGGCTGCCGCCGTGTTGCTGGTGGCCGTCAGTTGCACATTGTTGGCGCTTGACGAATACCGAATGTCATTGGCTGCCGCGCTGATGCCGGTCTGATTGGCGGCTGCCTTGTCAGATGAGACGGTGAAGAGTCCCGACCCGTTCAACTGCAGTTTGCCGGTGGTTGCATCAACCGTCGCGGTGATGCCCGCCGCCTGCAGGCTGACGTTGCTGTTGATCTTGCTCAGCGCTGTGGTGGTCGTGTCACCGGCTCCGAGCGCGACCGTGATGGAGCTGTTGAAGGTGCCATCGGATTTCTGCGTGTTGAAGGTCAGGGTTTCAGCCGCCGTCAGCGTCGCCGTGACATTGCGAAAATCAATGCCGCCCGAGGCCGCCACGCTGCCGGTCGAAGAGATGTTCAGCCCGTTCAGTCCCAGGCTGGTCGCATCCACCCGGTTGGCCGCGCCCGACAGATCAATCGAGATGCCATTGTTGGTGCCACTGATCGCAAACGAATCGCTGCCGCCGCCGATGATCGTCGTCAGTGACTTGTTGTTGACGCCACCTGAAGTCAGCCCGATGTTCTGCGCCTGCCGGCTGATTTCATTCAGCACGTTGCTGAATTCCTGCTGCAGCGTGTCACGGTTGCCATTGAAGGTGTCCGAAGCCGACTGTGAAGCCAGCGTCGCCGCGCGATCCAGCAGGTTCGAGATGGTGTTGAGTCCGCCATCAATGACCTGCAAGGTCGAGAGGCCATCGTTGGCATTGCGAATGCCCTGGCTGAGGATGGCCACGTCGCTGCGGTACTTGTTGGCAATGGCCAGCCCGGCAGCATCATCGCCGGAGTTGTTGATGCGCAGACCTGAAGACAGACGCTGCACAGTCTTGTTGAGCTGCGCGCCGGTCGCATTCAGACGGGTCTGGCTGCTCAGCGAAGTGAGATTGTTAAGCAGTGAAACTGAAGACATAGTGTTCCTCCCTGAACGATAAGTGCGTTGGCATCCGTGCCGCAGCAGTGTTGAGTGTCAGGCACAAAGCGCGCGCTGCGTTTCGTCCCTGCCCACTTATCGAACCCGTGTCCTGAGAACTTTAGCTGCCAGCCCTGAAATTATTGTGTTGCATCAACCTGACCGATTCTGTCTGTGCCAGCCTGTCGGACCATTTCACCGGCTGACCACTGACCACTGACCACTGACCACCTGCCTGGCTCATCAGCGCGCCGCCGGGCCGTTGAGAATGACCAGATCAACGCGGCGGTTGAGCGCCCGGCCTTCCGGCGTGCCGTTGTCAGCCACCGGACGTTCACCGGCATAACCGGCCAGCGACAGCCGCGCCGGTTGAATGCCCCGCTCAATCAGTTGCGCCAGCATGGATGACGCGCGGGCCGATGACAGTTCCCAGTTTGACGGATAACGCGAAGTCGCAATCGGCGTCGAATCGGTGTGACCTTCAACCCGCAGCGCTCTGTTTTCGCCGCTGGCCGCGTCAGCCTCACGAATCGCCTCGGCCAGTTGGTCAACCATGCCTCGCGCATCATCGCGCACGGCGGCCTCGCCCGGCGCAAAGAAGCCGGCTTCGGCCAGCGAAATGACGAGGCCGTTGCCGGTTTTCGTGACCCGCGTCCGCGACCGCAGCATCGGATTGTTCGCCAGCACGCGATCAATCGCCGCCTGCGTGGCCGCCAGCGAATTGCCGCCCGGCAGCACGCCCAGGCCGCCTTCGGGCTGCACCGGCGAACCCGTCTGCCGGTTCACAGCTTCAGCGATTGCGCGGGCGCGATCCTTGTCCGCCGCCGCATAAAGCACCACGAAGAGCGCAAAAAGCAGCGTCACCAGATCGGCATATGAAATCAGCCAGCGGTCACGATGTTCAGCTCCGCTGTCGCCTTCGTCGCCGCGTCGTCGTCTTAAGGCTGAGAAACTTTTTTTCATCACGCCACCCTGATAATGCCGCGCTGTTCAGCGTAACCCGCGCCCGTTGAATAACGCTGTGCAATCACGCCCGGCCCTTCGTGTGCGGCCAGCGCCACCAGCGCATCCAGCAAGGCGCTGCGCCGTTTCATCAGCCGGTCGTGCCGTTCGCGCAACCGCGCCGCCAGCGGAAACAGCAGCAGGTTCGCCACACCCACGCCGTAAATCGTCGCCACAAACGCCGTCGCAATCCCCGCGCCCAGCGCGTTCGGTTCGGCCAGCGCCCGCAACACCTGAATCAGTCCGAGCACCGCGCCCAGAATGCCGAACGTCGGCGCAAAGCCGCCGGCAGCTTCGAGCGTCGCCACGTCGCGCAACCCGCGTTCATCTTCGTATTCGAGAATGCGACCCAGTTGCATTCTGACCAGCGCCGGATCGGCATACTGCGCAATCAGCGTCAGCGCCTGCACCATCATCGGATCAGGCTGACTGGCGGCGTGCGTTTCAAGCGCCTTCACGCCTTCGCGCTTTGAGAGCCGCGCCAGCCACACCAGCCGCGCCAGCGTCGCCTCTGCGGCTTCGGCGTTGTCGTGATACAGCAGCCCGGCAGCCGCGCGCAGCGAAGCGGCCAGGCCGCCGAGGCCCCGCCGGATAATGATCGCGCCGACCGTGCCGCCAAAAACGACCAGCGCGGCGGTCGGCTGCCACAGAAAACCCGGCCTGATGCCTTCAATCATCGCGGCCCCGCCAATCGTCACAAGGCCGATCAGCAACCCCAGAGGAACAGTGATGTCAGCGCGTTTCATAAATTCCGGCGCAGCGCCCGGCGGTGGTGTTTTCCCTCCCGCCTCGCGGCGCGCCATAGA
>CAYWDW010000688.1:0-3469 GCA_964457105.1 uncultured Heliobacteriaceae bacterium | reverse complement strand
CCAGGAGAAATTTCTCTGAGAGGTCAGCTTAACCTGGCTGACAGCTTCATTGAGTCGCACTGCCAATCGCGCCCGCCAGAGCCGCCTGACTCAGCTTGCTGCAAGCGGATCACAAAAATTGAGCTACCCCGGCGCAGCGGAATTAAAGTAGAATCTCCCGGCCCTTTGACTGACAGCCTGAAAATTCAGCCGCCGGATGTGGCTGTCAGTTTCCGCCAACAACCCGCCAGATCAACAGCCCCTTAACTCCACGAGACAATCTGCTATGCATCGAAACTTTCTTTCTCTTTTGTTTATCTGCGTGCTGCTGACCACCGTTGCTTTCGGTCAGGCGACGGGCGGAAGGCTCGGCGGCACGATCTCCGATTCAGTTGGAGCGGTCATTCCCAACGCGACCGTCACCGTAACCAGCAAAACCACCGGCCACACGGTCACGACACAGACCAGCGCTGCCGGCTCATATAACTTTCCGAACCTGCCGGTGGGCGGTTACACCGTGAAGATTTCAGCCGATGGCTTTGAATCAGCGACCGCTGAAGCAACGGTCACGCTCAACCAGGAATCAGCCGTCAATGCCGCGCTCAAGGCTGGCGGCGTGACCGGAGAAATCAACATCACGGCGGCGGCCAGCGCGCTCGTGCAGGCGGACAGTTCGCAGACCGGCGCGGCTTACAACACTCGCCAGGTGCTCGAACTGCCGGTCTTTGGCGATCAGTACGCGCTGGCGCTGCTCTCGCCCGGCTCGGTCGTCATCTCAAGCGGCGTGGCCGGCAGCGGCGCCACCATCGGCGGCGTGCGCCCGCGCGGCAACAGCTTCAATATTGACGGCGTCAACAACGACGATCCGAGTATCACGGGGCCGTCAACGAAACTGATTCAGGACGCAGTGCAGGAATTCACGCTGCTGACCAACAACTTCAATGCCGAATTTGGCGCTGCCGCCGGTGGTCAGTTCAATACGATCACCAGAGCGGGCACCAACAACCTGCACGGTTCGCTGTTCGGTTATGTTCAGAACGAAGGGCTGAATGCGGCGCCGACGGCAGCCGCGCGGCAATACTTCCGTGACCATCGCTTCGGCGGCACGGTCGGCGGCCCGATCATCAGCAACAAGCTGTTTTACTTTGGCGCTTATCAGTATGAGCGCGCCAGGCAGAGCGCGGTGACTTCGACTTATTCAGCGCCGACCGAGGCCGGGTGGCAGCAGATTGCAGCCATCGGCGGTGTCAGCCCGTATGTCATTGACCTGCTGCGCAACAATCTGACGCTGGCCTCAGCCGGGACGACGACGCGCACCGTGCTGGGCGCGGATGTGCCGTTCGGCCTGGTGTCGCTGAGCGTGCCTGCCGGTTCGCGTGAACACCTGTTTCAGACCAACATTGATCATCTGCCGAACGAACGCGATCAGTTCCGCTATCGGTTCAGCTTCGAGCGGCGGCGCGCCGAACAGCCGGGCGGCGGCAATGCGAAATTCAATAACCTGCAGGCTTATGACAGCCGCCTGCTTTCAGCGACGTGGGTGCGCACCATCAATGCGTCGCTGGTCAACGATGCGCGTGTGGCTTATCGCCGCATTACCGAAAACTACCCGCTCAAGGATGCGAGCGTCAGCAACTTTCCGAACCTCATCATCACGGACCTGAATCTCAACCTCGGCCCGAACTCAGTGCTGCCGCAGGGCGCGCCGGTCAACAACAGCTATCAGTTCACCGATGCGCTGAGCTGGGTCCACGGAGCGCACACCTTCAAGTTCGGCGCTGAAATGAAGCGGCAGATTTTCACGCAGCGCTTTCTGCAATTCGCGCGCGGTTACTATGATTACGCGAGCTTCGATCAGTTGCTGCGCGATCAGTCGCCGTCGAACGCTTCATCCTTCCGCAGCGCGGGCAGCGACGGGTTCACCGGCAATCAGTTCAAATATGCCTTCTTCGGCCAGGACGACTGGAAGCTGAGGCCGCATCTGACGCTCAATCTGGGGCTGCGTTACGATTACTCAACGCTGCCGCGCGACCTGGCGACGCAGGCGCTCAACGCCGCGGCGAGCGTGCCGGGCGTGCTGGAATTCAACAGGCCGCGCACCGACACCAACAACTTCGCGCCGCGTGTCGGCTTTGCCTATGCACCCGCCATCGGCGGCAGAATCGGCCAATGGCTCTTTGGCGAACGCGGCCAGAGCGCGCTTCGCGGCAACTTCGGCATCAGCTATTACGAGAATTTCTACAACCTCGTGCTGACTTCGCTGCCGCCGCAATTTCAGCAGACGCTTACGCCGACGGCGGCCAACGATGCGTTCGGTCTGGACCCGGCGCGCGCGTTTTTGCAGGGCGGCGGCATTCCGAATCAGTTGATCCAGCTCACTGACGCGGCTTCAGCGCGGGCCGCCACGGGCGCGTTCATTCCCGATCAGGTGTCGCCTTATTCGATGGCGTGGACGCTGTCATATCAGCGCGAACTGACGCCGCACACGGTGCTCGAACTGCGCTATCTCGGCACTCGCGGACGCAGGCTGCCGGTGCAGTTGCGCCTGAACGCTCCGGCGGTAATTGACAGCGCGCTCGTGCTGCCGACCTTTCTGAACCAGCCGGATGCCAGTCAGCTTGCCAGCCTGCCCTCGCTCGGTCAGGTCAAAGCCCTGCCGGGCGTCGGCGTGCGCCCGCTGGCCAGCGACGGGTTCTCAGGTAATCTGACTTCGTATCAGTTTGCCGGCGCATCGCAATACGACGGCGCCTCGGTCAGCCTGACGCGGCAGTTCAATCGCGGGCTGGCTTTCACTGGCGCTTATACGTGGAGCGCGACGCTTGACGATTCAACTGTTGAACTCAACAGCAGCGCGGTCAATCCGCGTCGCCCGCAGGATTTCTTCAACCTGCGCGCTGATCGCGGGCGTTCGGCGCTCGACATTCCGCACCGCTTTGCGGCGTCATTCAGCTATGACGTGCCGTTCTTCGACAAGCTGGACAACAAAGTGCTGCGGATGGCTTTCGGCGGCTGGCAGATTCACGGCATCTTCCAGGCGCAGTCCGGTCAGCCGATCACGGTGCTGTCAGGGCGCGACAGCAACTTCAACTCTGATTCGGCGGGCGACCGCGCAATCTTCAATGCGGCGGGTCGGGCTGGCACTGCCAGCGGCGTTGTCGCCATCAACGCTGCCGGACAGACCGTGCCGCTCGGCAACGCGGCCACGGTGGCTTATGTCGCCGTGAATCCGAACGCACAGTACCTGGTGGCCGGGCCGGGCGCGCGCGCGACTGCCGGGCGCAATACGCTGCGCACGAACGGCTTCAACCGCACCGACGCAAACATCATCAAGACGTTCCGCTTCGGTGAGCGCGGGCAGCAGTTCCAGCTCGGCGCTGAATTTGAGGATCTCTTCAATCAGCAGTCGCGCACGCTCGCAGGCGTCGGCGCACTGACCGCCGCCTTTGCCACCGCCGGTAATCAGTTCTTCAATAATTACAGCATTGGGAAC
>CAYWDW010000687.1:0-3470 GCA_964457105.1 uncultured Heliobacteriaceae bacterium | reverse complement strand
TACTGTCCCAATGTCGCGTGGCCTGATTTAGTCCGGCTTCCGTCTGTTCCGTTATTTCCGTCTGTTCCGTCATCTCTCTGCCTCTGATGAGCGGATCAGAATCTGAACCGCGCCTGTAATTCGACGACGCGCCCGGCCAGGCCCACGTTAGCTTTGCCGAAATTCGGGTTGTTGTTGAGCCGACCGACGCCGCCGTTGGCATTCGCATCGAAACTGCCAGCGGTCACGGCGTTGCTGCCGAAGTTGAACGAGGCGAGGTTGAGTTTATTGAAAACGTTGAAGAAGTTCGCGCGCAGTTCCAGATTCATGTTTTCCCGCAGGCGCGTCTGCTTCACCAGGCTGAAATCAACGTTGAAGTAACTCGGCCCGCGGAACGAATTCCGTCCGATGCCCGGAGGCGCGACAGAACCATCAGCCTGCTTGAAGACGACGAAGAACGGCGCGCCGCCGCCGGGGAAGTTGGTGCCTTTGATGAACGCATCGTTCGACGTGTCAATGTCGCCCGGCCCGGTGTAACCCTGCGGGCGCACCGGCGAGAGTCGCGGCCCGCCAGGGGTGCTCGTTCCAGTCCCGCCAACCACCGCCGTCCAGGGGAAGCCCGTGCTTTTGGTCAGAATGCCAGTCACTGACCAGCCGCCCAGGATTTTGTCCACCGCGCGGTTGCCCTTCAGGAACGGCAGTTCCCAGATGCTCGACAGATTGAAGTAATGCTTCACGTCAAAATCCGACGGGCCGCGCTCGGTGCGGTTGTCCTGCGGATAGGTCTGATTGGTGACGAAGCCCGGCCCTTCATACGAAAGCTGATCAATGCTTTTGGCCCAGCGATAATTCGCCTGCAGGAAAAAGCCCTTCGTGAAGCGGCGCGCGAGCCACAGGTTGAGCGCGTTGTAATTGGAATTCACGTCCGGCATTGAAAAGTAAGTCGCAAAGAACGCCGGATTGTTTTTGTAAAGGAAGTTCTGATTCGTCAGGCGCACCAGCTTATGCCCGGCGCTGCCCTGATAACCGACCGTCGCCGTCAGTTGCGCGGGCAGTTCGTGCTGCACTTCGAGCGAGTAGGTATAAACATACGGCGTCCGCGCGTCCTGCTGAATGCCGTAAATTTCGACCGCGCCGCTTTTGGCTCCGCCCGTCGTCGGATCAATGCCCAGACCGAGTTTCGGGTTGCGCGGATAACTGGTCAGCGAATTGCTCGTACCGACGGCGTAAAGAATCTGGCCGCCGGCGAACGGAGTGCCGAAGTCAGTCGAGGCCGTGCCGCAACAAAGGTTGTAACGCGCAAAGAACGGCGGATTGCCGCGCGCGTTGTTGAGCGGCGCGACCGGAATGCGGTTGTAAGCGACGCCGAACCCGCCGCGCAGAACCGTGTGATCGCTCCATTTCGGGTTGTAAGCAAAACCGAAGCGCGGCGCAAAGTTGTTCCGATCCGGCTCATAGAATTGATCCACCGGTCGCACCTGCGCCGTGACGAGATTGCCCGGCGTGAAAAACAGATTCGCCAGCTTCCCGTTCTTCTCGGTCAGCGGCGAGAAGTAATCATAACGAACGCCGAGATTCAGCGTCAGATTCGGGCGCACCTTCCAGTCGTCCTGCGCAAAAAAGGCGAAGTAAGGCGTGCGGAAATAGCGCTGCGCGTCTGCCGGATCGCCCGTGCGCGGATCGGTGTTGACGGCCTCGAAGATCGGCGTGTCGTTGGCCAGATTGAACAGGCCGGAAAACGAATAGAGCGGACGCGAGCCACCTGACAGATCGCTGTTGTCCTGCTCCCAGCGATAAGTCACGCCGTATTTGGTCGCGTGATTGCCGAAGGTTTTACTCAGCGTGTCGCCCAGCTCAAAAATGTTCTGCGCGAAAATGCCCGGCGTTCCCTCGCCGCGTCCGGCGCCGAACCGGATGCGCCCGCCGATGGGCAGACCTTCGACCTCAACGCGGGGAATGCCGAAATTGGTGTCGGCGGCATCCTTGAACTGATCCACGCTGAAGCGCGTCGCGTTGAAGCGCAGTTCATTGAGCGCCGTCGCCGAAAAGACATGATTGTAGAGAATCGAGCCGGACGAATTGAACGGCTTGAAGGGCAGATCGGCAATCGGGCGTCCCTGCGCCGCGCCGTCGCTGCCGAAGTTGTTCAGCCGGGTCAGAAACGTGCTGAAGGTGAGCGTGTCACGCTCGGTCACATTGAAGTCGAAGCGCAGGTTCAATTGATTGCCGCGATTCTGTCCCGGCAACGCGAACTGCACCTCCTGAATATCGGGAATCCCGTCAAGCCCGCCGCCCGCCGCTGTGCTGAGCGGCACATACTGTCCGACCGCGCCGGTCAGCGAACCAATATCCAGGCCGTTGCCGACGACTTTGCAGCGCGCCGGGTCGTTATTGAAGATGCCGCAGCTCGGCGTGATGACGTTGACGATGCGCGGCAGGTTGCCGTTGGCCGCCAGCACCTTTGCCGTGACGCTGTTCGGACGCAACTGCGCGACGAGTTGCCGGTATTGCGGAGTTTCGACGTAGCTTCTGCCAATATTGCTTGAACTGTTCCGCAGACCTTCATAAGAGACGAAGAAGAAAGCCTTGTCCTTGCCATTGAAGGTCGCGCGCCCGCCTTCGCCGAAGCGCGGCAGGATGAGCGGGCCGCCGAGCGAGCCGCCGAACTGCCGAATGTAATCATTGACGCGAATGCGGAGGGCATTGCCCGGGCCGCCATACTTGTTAAAGGCATTCAGCTTCGGCGAGTTGTATTTGATGAACGCCGAGCCGTGAAAATCGTTGGTCCCGTTCATCGAAACGACTTTGATCTGCGCGCCCGAATTGCGCCCGTCTTCGGCGGAATAGCTCGCCGAAAGCACGCGAATCTCCTTGACCGCTTCCTGATTCGGCGTCACCAGCGCGGCGCCGCCCCAGTTGAAACTGTTGACGCTGACGCCATCAATTGTGTAGTTGTTGGCCGAGAGCCGCTGCCCGTTGGCCGAAATCTGCACCTGATTTTCCGTCTGAAAAATCGAATTGTTCGAGCCGCCGGGGCCGGTCGTATTCGGCAGATTGGCCGAGCCGCCGCCAGCCGAACGCGCGCCGAGACCGAAGACGCCCGGCGACAGCCGCAACAGTTCATACGGGTCGCGTCCGATCTGCGGCAGTTCGCGCACCTCGACGCTTGAAATCGCGCGCGAGACATTGGCGTTCTCGGTTTCGAGGATCTGCGCTGATTCGCTCGTCACCGTGACGGTTTCAGTCACCGCGCCGGCTTCGAGCGAGACGTCAACGCCCTGCACGGCTTCGGCGTCAATCGTCACGCTTTCCAGTTCCTTCTTCTTGAAGCCGTCGCGTTCGACGGCCATTTTGTATTTGCCTGGTGGCAGGCCGGAGAAGCGATAAAAGCCATCGGCGCTCGAAACGGTTTTGCTGGCCCTGCCGGTCTCGATGCTGGTGACAGTGATCGTTGCACCGGGCACGACCGCGCCTGCCGCATCGGTGATGGT
>CAYWDW010000686.1:0-3471 GCA_964457105.1 uncultured Heliobacteriaceae bacterium | reverse complement strand
GCCTGCTTTCAATAAAATAAAGAGGCCATTCACGGAAGACAGGCAGGCGGGACGCCTGCGCTCCTTGTGAAAAAGCTATGCGCTCCCTGGGTACTCCTTGTGAAAAAAACTGTGCGGAAGAAGGCGCGAGTTTACGAGGCAGTTACTTAAAAATCAAGAAAGGCGCTCATCTGCCGGGGCTGCCATTTCAATCGTGGATGAGAACTGAAATGAGAAACTGAAAAAGTCGCCACCGGGTTTTGTTCGCCCGCCCGTCTGCCTTGAGTATCGGAGTTTCGTTCGCTAAGATGCCGGGTCAGGCGGGCGTTTTGCACCTACTCTGCGGATCACTCTCAGGCAGTTAACGCCGAACTTCAAAAACTGGTGAAGAGGGAAGCGCGAATCATCTGGCGCGGCGGTGTCTTCAGTGAGCGGTAATCTGAGACCTGAGACAACCTTCAAAACAGGACCACAAGCAAATGAGCGAGCACATTGAACCGACTGATTCCGGGCCGCCTGAACGGCGGACTTTTCTGACCATTCTGACTGCCGGAATTGGCGCGATCATCACTGCCGTGATGGGCATCACGATTGGACGCTTCACCATTGCCCCGGCCTTTTCAGGGTCGCATGAAACAGTCTGGACTGAGGTCGGGCCGATTGATGAAATTGATGAAAACAAGCCGGTCCGGCTGAGCGTGCTGGTGTCGCAGAAAGCAGGCTGGGGCAACTTCAATGCTCAGCGTCCGATCTGGGTTCTCAGAAATGGCGAGGCGTTCACGGTCTTTTCGGCGGTCTGCCCGCATCTGGGCTGCACGGTGAACACCAGGAATGACAAATTCATCTGCGCCTGTCACAACAGCCACTGGGAAGCCGACGGCAAGATGACGAGCGGCCCGTCACCACGCGATCTGGACACGCTCGAACATCGCGTTGAAAACGGCGTGCTGCAGATCAGATACCAGGATTTCAAACAGGGAGTCGCCACTAAGGAGGCGGTGAGCTGACATGGAAAAAAGCCCCTCTCGACTGGCCAGGCTCTATGACTGGCTTGATGAACGCACCGGCATCAAGGCGATCATGCACGAGCTGCTGGATGAGCCGATTCGCGGCGGCGCGCGCTTTGCCTATGTGTTCGGCAGCGTGCTGCTGATGCTCTTTCTGTTGCAGGTCGTGACCGGCGGCTTTCTGACAATGTATTACGTGCCGAGCGCCGATCACGCGCATGCCAGCGTGTCTTACATTCAGAAGGCTGTGCCCGGCGGCGCACTGCTGCGCGGCATTCATCATTACGGCGCGACCGTCATGGTCATTGTCGCGGTGCTGCACATCACGCAGACTTTTCTGTTTGGCGCGTATAAAAAGAAACGCGAGATGATCTGGATTTCAGGCGGGCTGATGATGCTGCTGCTGTTCGGCTTTGCCTTTACGGGCTATCTGCTGACCTGGGATCAGGCGGCTTATTTCGGCACGAAGGTCGGCGCTTCGATTGCCAGTGAAATTCCGGTGGTCGGGCCGGTGCAGCAGCGTATTATGCTTGGCGGTCACGATCTGACGACGCTGACGCTGTCGCGGTTTTTCACGACGCACGTGTTTCTGCTGCCGCTCGGTCTGGGCGCGCTCGTCGCGCTGCACGTGTTTCTCTTTCGCAAGGCCGGGCCAGCCGGGCCTTATCACGCGCGTGATGACAAGAAGGTTGAGCGGTTCTTTCCGAAGCAGGTGTTCAAGGACACGGTGGCGATTGGCCTGACGTTTGCCGTGCTGGTTTACCTGGCGCTGAAGCTGCCGGCTGAACTCGGCCCGGAAGCCGATCCGACTTCGGATTATCTGGCGCGGCCACCCTGGTATTTCATGCCGCTCTTTCAACTGCTGAAATATTTTCCCGGCAAGCTGGCCATCGTGCCGACGGTGCTGCTGCCGGCGGGGATTTTCGGCCTGCTCTTCCTGCTGCCGTTTATTGACCGGCGCGCTGAGCGGCACCCGCGGCGGCGGCCCGTGGCGGTGTTGTCGCTGGCGCTGATCCTGATCGGCTCAATCAGCCTGATCGGGCTGGCGAAGTATCAGGATCGGCGCGATCCCGAAGTCGGCAAAAAGCTGAAGGCGCAGGAAGAGGAGATGCATGATTTCTTCAATGCGCCGTTCGAGCCGCAGCAGATTGGCGCGGCGCCTGACAGAAAGGTTGAGCCTGCCGGGCCGATTGCCGATCCGCCCGCAGCTTATGTCGAAGGCTGCGCTGATTGTCACGGCGCAAAGGGTGAAGGCGATTCAGCGTCGGGATTAATTGGGGTGGCTGGCAAACCCAGACGCTCAAAAAGCGATCTGATGAACATTCTGCACAATGCCCGCAGTTACGGGCTGAAAAAACCGATGCCGAAATCGTTCCCGGACATTTCGGACGAAGACAAAGCGAAGATTGTGGAATGGATGGAAAGCCTGAAGGCCAAACAAAACTGAGATAATCAGCCGTTCAGGCTGAGACTGGACAAGGAGAATCCGACATGAAAAATGCACGCAACTTGAAATGGTCAGTGATCTCAACTGCAATTGTCACTGCCGTCATGGTCTGGGCCGGTTCCGGTCTGACCGCCACTTCCGCTGCGGCTCCGGTCGCTGCGGACGCCAACGCCATTTACACCGCCAAATGCCAGAAGTGTCACGGCGCTGACGGCAAAGGCGTTCCGAAATACAAAAAGTCCGGCCAGAAGTCGTTCACCGATGCCCAGTGGCAGAAGTCGCAGACTGATGCTCAGATCGCTGCCGTCATCAATAAGGGCCAGGGTGATTTCATGCCGGCCTACAAGGGCAAACTGACGCCTGACGAAGTCAAAGCGCTGGTCGCCAAAATTCGTTCATTCAAAAAATAAGTATTGCCCCGCCGCTGTCTTCATTCCACAGTCAACCAAAGGACGCGCAACGCGCGTCCTTTGTGTTTTTCTGAAGCAACACCGGCATCATCAGAACCTCAGGTGAACACAGCACGATAAAAGACGGTGTTCGGAGTTCCAGCTTTAGCTGGTCTTTGAATTTGCAGACGACCAGCTAAAGCTGGAACTCCGAACACCCTCTTTCACCGAACACCGTCTTTCACCGAACACCGTCTTTCACCGTCGCTCGCAGCAGACTGATTTTTTGAATGCCTCAGTCTTGCGTGTGCTGCTTTATGACTGACTGCCTGAGGTGTGATCGTGGACGATCTTCCAGCCGTCATTGAAGCGGCGAAAGATGAGGGTGAAGAGTCCTGATGGTTTGCTGCCGTTTGAAAGCGTCAGTTCATAACGGCCCCGGACGAAGGCGGCGTCGCGGCCCGCGAGGCTGATGTCATAAATCGTGAATTGCAGACGGCCCATCTCGCGGCCTTCAGACTGATAGTTTTTGCGATACCGTTCAAGCGTGGCTTCCCATCCTGACAATTTAGTGCCGCCTGAGAAAAAGGTCAGCTCCGGCGAATGCCAGTAACCTTTCATGAAGTCCTCAATCTTTCCAGCATTCCAG
>CAYWDW010000685.1:0-3472 GCA_964457105.1 uncultured Heliobacteriaceae bacterium | reverse complement strand
CTCATCACGGCTGACCACTGACAACTGACTACTGACCACTGACGGCTGACTTGTGCGTTCACGATCAGTGCGCAATCGCACTTTGATTTTGAAGCCGTCGGGTTTGAGCGTCAGGCTTTCGCGGATTTTCAACTGATAGCGCGTGTGATCAATCAGCCTGAAGCGTTGCAGGATCATCCCCAGCACGAGCGTCGCTTCCTGCATCGCAAACTGCCGTCCGATGCAGGCGCGCTGTCCGTTGCCAAACGGTTTGTAAGCATTGGCCGGCAGCTTTGCTTCGCGCTCAGGGCTGAAATGATCGGGATTGAAAACTTCGGCATCGTCGCCCCAGATGGCCGGATCGCGGTGCAGCATCGGCAGCAGCGCCGAGACCTGATAGCCCGGCTTGATCTTGTATTTGCCGCCGATGATCGTGTCCTTGTAAGCATACAGCGTAAAGGCCGGAGCCGTCGGCCACAGCCGCAGCGTCTCTTTCAGAATCTGCGAAAGGTATGTGAGCTGATTGACCTGCGCGTAAGTCGGCTTCACCGCCGGGTCAGGGCCAAGCACGCGGTCAACTTCGGCATAAGCTCTGGACAGCGCTTCGGGATTGTTGAGCAGCGCGTAAATCACAAACGACAGCAGGCCGCTCGTCGTTTCGTGACCGGCAATCAGAAAGGTGATGACCTGATAACGAATGTTCAGATCATCGAGTCGCTCGCCCGTTTTGCGGTCAACGCCGCTGAGCATGTAACTGAGCAGGTCGGGCTTCGTCGTCAGGTCTTCGCCGCTCGCGCGGCGGTCACGAATGATCGTGTCCACAATCTCATTCATCTGCCGCACATCGGCTTTGAACTGACGATCACGCGCCGAGCGCAGCATCTTTTCCATCGGCACATCGCGCAGTTCATCGAGCGTGAGGCCCAGCGCGTTCGACATCGCCCGGACAAACGGATGTTCGGTGTCGTGGTAGAACGAATTGAAGCGATAGTTGAAGCCGCACAGCCCGATGGTATCAACCGTCAGGCTGGTCATCTCGCGGGCCACATCAATTTCATCTTCGGGATTGAGCCGCTCCCACCTGAGCATCATCTGCTCGGCAATGTCGAGCATCATCGGGTGATAGCCCTGCATCGCCCGGTGCGAGAAGTTGGGCAGCAGAATGTTGTGCGCCTTCGCCCAGTTGGCTTCCTGCGTGCGCGCCGTAAACAAGCCGTCGCCGCCGAACCGCCGCACCAGTTTGAGCGCGCCGCGCACGCTTTTGTCAAAGCGTTTTTCGTCGCACAACTCATTAACCAGTTCATAACCTGACACCACAATCACCACCCGCCCGCGCATCTCCAGCCAGTAAATCGGCCCGTATTCGCGCGCGAGCCGCATCATATCCTGCACCGGAGTCGTGGCGCTGAGCGCCAGCAGATTCCCCAGCAGAAACTTCTCAGGCGGTTGTGGAATGCGGGCAAGACCGGGTTTCGTGTTCATAACGTTTTCAGCCGATGAGCATGCAGGTCCTGACAAGTCAGCGATCTGTTTCCCATCGGCAGTCATCTTCGTCAGCACCAGGCCACGACAGACAAGCTCAACGTCGCGGCGCCAGCACGGCAAAACTGACGCCCAGCCAGCGGCTCTGCTGTCGCAGCAGTTCAGCCAGACAAACGGCCTGCGGTGGCAACTGGTCTGCGGGCGGTGACTGTTCGGGCGTAAAGACAAAGGCGGTCGCTTCCCTGGCCTTGCCGCCCAGCCAGTAACGAACTTCGGGATGCGCGGCCAGGTTCTTCACCCACTGCGAGCTGCGACGCACGGTGCTGACCACAATCAGATCACCGATGCGCGTGGCGAGCAGCGGCACTCTGATCGTGCGCTGAGTCTTTCTGCCGATGGTTTCAATGACCATCATCCCGGTCGGCCACAGCATCGGGTTGCCGAAACCAAGACGAATCAGCGGCTCGGCGAACTGATTCAGCACTTGAAAGAGAGATGACGGAACAAACGGAAAGAACGGAACAGACGAAAAGGACTGCTCAGCCGCGTTTTTTTCGTGTGTTCCGTTCATTTCGTTTGTTCCGTTCGCTGCCCGCTTGCCGCCGGAAAGTTTATTCAGTCAGGCCGGTGACATCGTGCGTCATCACGATCAGGTCGTGAGTGACGCCGTTGCGATCCATCACAAAGTCAGTCAGCAGGGCTTCGGCGCGAAAGCCCAGTTTCTCGAAAACCTGCTGTGCGCCTTTCTGCTCGACGGCCATGCGGGCAATGATCTTGCGCAGGCCTTTTTCCTGGGCAAGCTGAAAGACTTCGCTCGCCAGCAGGCGGCCCAGACCTTTGCCGCGCAGTTCACGCCCGACAAGCAGGCGGATTTCACCGAGGTGCTGAGTCCACCGGGGTCGGCTGATTTCGAGGCTGCCATAACCGACAAAGCGACCGCCGGCTTCGGCCAGCACCGTGACGGCCTGACCTTGTTCGACGGCGCGGTAATACTGCTCCATCGCTGCCGGGTCGGTGATGTCAACGGTCAGAAACATCAGGTCTTCGTGCGGCAGTTCGCGCGCAAAACTGAGCGCCTTTGCCAGATCGCCGCGCTGCATCAGCCGCAAAGTTACTTCGGTTCCGTTGAGGCTGGTTGTCCAGGGATAAGCGCGTTTTGAGGCTGAACCTGTACTCATTGGTGTCTCCTGAAATCAGACAGGACTCACTGAACCGATCAGCCGCACCTGGGGAGATCCGGGTTTCCTGGCTGAAGCCCTGACTTCACAGCCGGCTGAGGCCGGTGAATCCTGCCGGTCATTTCAACTTACTTCGACGGGCGCATAAACGGAAGCTGCGTGGCGAGGTCGAGCCACCGCTTCTGCACTTCGACGTAATTGTGTACGGCCTGCTGCGCGAAATCGGCCAGCGCGGCGGCGGGTGAATTTTCATCGAGCTGCAGCCCGTCCTTCATCGCCCTGATCGCCTGCGCGTTCTGCTGCTCGGCGAAATCAAGCCACTGCGTCTGCGCTTTGATGATCGTTTCGAGGCCGTGACTGGTGTAATCAGAAACGGCGCGCAGCACGTCTGACGGATTGACGCTCGCGCCTTCGCGCAGGGCCTCAAACATCTGACGGCTCTGCTGCGAAGCGATTTCTGACCAGCGTTTCTGCGCTTCGACAAAGCCTTCGACGCCCTGCCGCGCCCAGTCGCCAAGCGCCGGAGTCGGCGCCGTGCGATAAAAACTCATGCCGTCCTCAATCGCCTTCATCACCAGGGCATTCTGCTGCGCGGTGATTTCAATCCATTTTTTCTGAGCCTCAACCAGGTGATCCACGACCTGCTTTGCCCATTCGGTCGCCTGCGCTTCCGGCGCGCCGCTCGCAGCGTGACCGTTTTCCTTGTGCGTTGATTTTGCTTTGGCTGCCATAACTGAATTCCTTTCTGAATTACTTGAAGAGTAGTCAGTGGTCAGTGGTCAGTGGTCAGCGAGTGCCCCGTAAATATGCAATAGGATAAAAAAACAACAGAC
>CAYWDW010000684.1:0-3475 GCA_964457105.1 uncultured Heliobacteriaceae bacterium | reverse complement strand
AGCTTTCGCGCGATTGACGGCCTCATCACCAACTTTCATCTGCCACAATCCTCGCTGCTGATGCTGGTCGCAGCCTTTGCCGGGCGCGAACTGACTTTGCAGGCGTACCGGCATGCCGTAAGATCACACTATCGTTTTTACAGTTACGGAGATTGCATGTTCATTGCGTAAACACAGCCGGATTAGCCATGCAGGCACTCAAAGCACCATCCCGCCCCTTCAAAGGCACTCTCTGTCCGATGACGCTGGCCGACGTGCCTGAACTGTGGGAACTTGACCTGCGCTGCTTTCTGGATGGCGAAGCTTATGAACGCGAAACCTTCCGCTACCTGCTTTCCAATCCGCAGACCATTTCACGCCAGGTGCGCAATGAATCTCATCAGATGTGCGCCTTTGCCATCGGCGTGATCGAAGCCGACGGGGTCGGCCACATCACGACCATCGGCGTTGCGCCTGAATGCCGTCGGCGCGGCCTCGCGCGGCTGCTGATGCACGAAGTTGAACTTGGATTTCTGGAACGCGGCGTCACTACCGTCCGCCTGGAAGTCAGGGTCGGGAATGTGTCAGCGCAGCAGTTGTATGAACAGATCGGCTACATTGCCGTGCAGCGCAGGAATCGGTATTACTCAAACGGAGATGATGGCTATCTGATGGTCCGGGCGCTCGACAGCGGCGCGCCGGTGATGCACTGGTAAGATCTTCAGGCACCGACCCCTTTGCGCAGATCAGTCAGCACCTGTTTGGCCACGAGTTTCAGGGTCTCGAACACGCCGACGCCTGTGGGCGCGACGGCCTCAATGACCGGCTCATCCTTGCGATTGAGTTCCTGCCTGAGTACATCCACCGGCAGAACCCCCGGCAGATCGCGCTTGTTGAGTTGCAACACGTAGGGAATGTTGGCGAGATCGTGATTCTGCGCTTTCAGGTTTTCTTCAAGGTTGTAGAGCGATTCAATGTTGGCATCCATGCGTTCGCGCTGTGAATCGGCGACGAACACCACGCCGTCCACGCCCTTGAGAATCAGCTTGCGACTGGCATCATAAAAGACCTGGCCCGGCACGGTGTAAAGATGAAAGCGCGCCTTGAAACCGCGCACCGTGCCAAGCTCAAGCGGCAGGAAATCGAAAAACAGCGTGCGATCAGTTTCCGTCGCCAGGCTGATGAGTTTGCCTTTCTGCTGCTGCGCCGTCGAGTCGTAGATGTATTGCAGATTGGTCGTCTTGCCACCGAGTCCCGGCCCGTAATAAACGATCTTGCAATTGATTTCGCGCGATGCGTAATTGATGAAAGTCAACTTCTCTACCCTCTCTCAAATGGGAACTGGGAGTTGGCGGCGGGTGATGGAATACGCGACTGCCGGTCAGTATTTCATTCCGCATTCCGGGTTCGCTTAAATGCCCAGACCGTCCTCGCCAAAAAGGCGGTCAATATCTTCATCGGTAATCTCGGCAAAAGGAGTTTTCGGCCCGCTGTTGTAATTGTTTTTTTCCTGTTCGACCTTGCGCACCAGCACCTCGAAAACCTCGCTGAGTTCAGCCGAAGCCCGTTTGACGCGCAACCTGACCAGCCCCAGACTCGAACGCTGATCGAAAATCACCACCAGAATGACCCGGCCATTGACGACCGTAATGTGCAGGTTGTCCCGCTCACCCTCGTGCGACAACACCGGAAACTCTTTTTCGCCGATCAGCCGGGCCAGTCCGTCCGTCGCCGCCACATTACCCGCTGTCAGCGAAGCCAGACTTGTCGTATCCAGTCCATTGATGTCACCGCTGGCGGCAATCTGCTGGCCGTTTTTGTCAATGAGAAAGACCATCTTCGCATTCGCGTCTGCGCGGAGCCGGGCGATAACCGCCTTGATCCGCTGGTACTCTTCCTCATACATGACCATTGTGGCTTCTGGCATTAGCGTGACCTCTTCTCGTAACTCTCAGGAAATGCCTGACTCTGAATGCCTGGACTGGTAACCTGCGATACTCTTTAACTCTAATCTGTTGAGGGCGATACAAGCGGGGAACTGATTTCTCTGGCAGGGCTGACGCAGTTTATAACACATTTAACATTTTTCTTTCAAGCACATTCACGGTTCCCGCCTGCCGTCCCCAAGCTCAGTTTATACAGCAATTTATGGCAAAATGCACGTCACATCTCCGGGCGCGTCACAGCATTTTGTCGCGGAGTTTGACATCTGCCGCGTAATCAGTTATAAATGAGACACTTAGCAGCTACATGGCAGCAATGCCCCGGTAACCGATGTGTTCCTGGCTGTATTTTTGATGGCAGGATAACAGTGCGAGAAGTTCTCGCCAACCCCCAAACGGTCGCAGAACATGCCGAAGATCAAACGTACCAAAACCAGAGCAACCGCTGGTCCATCCCGGTCCAGAAGCGGAGTGTCGTCCAGACAACGCACACCAGAATCACGTCCAGCCAGGACCAGGTCTGCCAAAACCAGCCCGGCCCCCCCCCGGACGGCCAAAAGCGGAAAAGCATCGGCTGCCCGCAAAGCTGCCACTAAAACCACTGTCCGCCCGGCCAAACCGGCCCGAACCGCACAAAACAGCAGACATAAAACCACTGCCCCGGTGCCGGTTGGCAGCAAACTGAAGGCCAAAGCTCCGGCTGGCAGAAGAACCAAGCCAGCGACCAGAGCGAGTAGTAAGAAATCCAGCAGCAAATCAGTCAGACAGGTTCTGCCGCCGGTGCAGTCGCAGGCTCCCGAACCCGTCCGCACGCCATCTGTGCCGGGCGTGATGCGGGCTTTTGAACAAGCCGTCAAGGTTTTCAACCGGCGTGACTTTGCTGCCGCCAAATCATTGTTTGAAACGCTCATTAACCGCTATTCCGGCGAAGTTGAAATCGCGGCCCGCGCCCAGACTTATCTTCAGGTCTGCAACCAGAAACTGGCGCACAAACAGACGTCGCCGCGCGATGCCGATGAACTTTATGATCGGGGCGTCTTTGCCCTCAACATCGGTGATTTTACCCAGGCCCGGAGCTTTTTTGAGAAGGCGCTGAGTCTGAAACCCAACGAACCGCACGTTCTTTATTCGCTGGCCGCGACCCACGCTCAAAGCGGCACACACGATCAGGCGCTGGATTACCTGACTCGTTCAATTCAGATGCAACCGCGCCTGCGCTCGCAGGCGCTCAACGATTCTGATTTTTCGGTGCTGCGCGAAGACAAACGGTTTCTTGAGCTGACCGGAGTGACCTCACCTTTCGATCTGCTCGACTCGCGCCGCTAATGACGGACTGCCCAGTCAGCGCCGCTTCCCTCAGTCAGCCTTCACTCAACATTTCCCTGCTCTGCCGCTCAGATCGCCGCACAGGGTCGGCATCATCGCCGTTGTGTCTCTTTTGCTGACCGTCATAAACCCGGAGTCAAGCGGACAAAAAAATCGGGCGATGAGGATTTGTACTCATCGCCCGGTGTGAACAGATGGTCTGAAAAAGTAATCAGAAGACCAGTTTC
>CAYWDW010000683.1:0-3486 GCA_964457105.1 uncultured Heliobacteriaceae bacterium | reverse complement strand
TCAGAAAAAGACCTTTGATGCGCTGTCATTCGACCGCAACTATGCGGCCTACTTCCCGCTCTCGGTCACGCTCAGAAAGAATGGCGAGGACCGGGCTGTGCCGGTCTCAAAGCTGCGGGCGGGCGAGCTGATCTTTGTGCGGCACCGCGAACTCGTTCCGGCTGACAGCGTGCTGCAATCTGCATCGGCGCAGCTTGATTACAGCTTTGTCACCGGCGAATCAGCGCCGGTCACGCTCAGCCGCGGCGCGACCGTCTATGCCGGCGGGCGGATCATTGGCGCAGGCGCAGAACTGACCGTTGTCAGAGAAGTTTCACACAGCTATCTGACGCAGCTCTGGAACCACGACGCCTTTCGCAAGGAGAAGCGTTCGTCGCTTGTGGATCTGTCCGACGCCTTCGGCCAGTATTTCACTTTGATTGTCAGCCTGATTGCCATCGGCGCGGCCTGGTGGTGGCTGCCTGACACTGGCAAAGCGCTCAATGTTTTTACCGCTGTGCTGATTATTGCGTGTCCGTGTGCGCTGACGCTGGCCGCACCGTTTACGCTTGGCGCGGCGGTGGCGATTTTCGGCAAGGCAAAGTTTTATCTGAAAAACACCGGAGTCGTGACCGACCTGGCGGCGCTTGACGCCATCGTCTTCGACAAGACCGGCACGCTGACGCACGCGGGGCGCGCCGTAGTGCGCTTTGACGGCGCGCCGCTCTCGGATGATGAATGCGCCCTGATTGCCGCGTGCCTGAAACATTCAACGCATCCCCTCAGCCGCCAGATTCTTGCCGCGCTGCCGGTTTCATCTTCACTCGACCTCAGCAGTTTCAATGAAACCGCCGGGCGCGGCATTGAAGCCGTGATCGGCAATCAGCGCCTCGCCGTCGGCGCGGCAGCGTGGATTGCCGAGCGCACCGGCACAACGATCAACGCGCCGCCTGGTTCGTCGCGCGTCTGCGTGGAGTTTGACGGCGCTTATCGCGGCAGCTTCAGCCTCAGCAATGCTTATCGTGAAGGGCTGACCGGGCTGATTGAAGCGTTGCAGCCTGAACGCGAACTGTACCTGCTCTCGGGCGACAACGATCACGAACGCGCTGCGCTGCAGCCGCTCTTCAGCGATGAACGCAGGCTGGCATTTCATCAGTCACCGGCTGACAAGCTGCACTTTGTCGAAGCGCTGCAGCAGGCGGGCCGCACGGTCGGCATGATCGGCGACGGATTGAACGATGCCGGAGCCTTGCAACAAAGTAATGTCGGCATCGCGCTGACCGAAGACACCGGTGCCTTCGCACCCGCCTGCGACGCCATTCTGGCCGCAGAAAACCTGCCGCGCCTGCCTGTTTATCTCGGCTTTGCGCGCTATGCGCGGCGCGTGCTGCTGGCTGCCTTTCTGCTGTCGCTGGTCTATAACGCGGTCGGCCTCGCCTTTGCGGTCACCGGTCAGCTTTCGCCGCTTGTCACGGCGATCCTGATGCCGGTCAGTTCGCTTTCGGTCGTGGCGGTGGCGTGGGGCGCAATGAAGATCCGCGAACGTCAGATTGTCAGCCCTCAGCCATCCGGCACATCCGCTTGCGGCCTTGAATAAAAGCCTTTTGCAGCCGTCCTCAGCCACTTATCTCCCTTGAAAATCCCTTTCTTGACAGACCCTGATGCGGGGCTTATAGTGGCCGTCGTTAAAGGTCTCCAGGACACATTACCGTTGCGAATCGCACAGCAGAATCAATGCTGAGAAGCAGATCATTGTGCCTTGTGCGATTTCATCAGGAAGCGGGGCAGCCCGCTTTACGGAAGTGTCATTGTGCGAACCGGCAGCCGCGACAAAGAGGAAAGATACAGCCAGCTCTTCATTGAGGCTCACGAACTTCTTTCCCGGACCTTAGCCAGCATTATCTGACTACTGAAAGAGCGACTCTCAGGCCATTACTCACGATCCGCCACCGGGCTGCCTGAGAACTGTCACACAGGGTCTTCAGCCCCCTGGGCCTTCAGGTGATGTGTGAACAGCGCAGCCCAATGACGACGGAGGTTCTGGCCGAAGCCGCATTCGGTTCTCTCACAACACATCCGTCTCTGCCGAAGCAAAGAGCTTCGGGCAGAAAGGATTCACCTCAAGGAGATTGCAATGAACAACAGAAAGATTTTCTCCGTCACGCTGCGACAGACTTTGACCGCTGCGCTGTTTCTCATGCTGCCGCTGCTGACAGTTCAGGCTCAGACTCAGGTTTCAGTCGTCGCCACCGTCACCACCGGCGGGCAGCCCACAGGACTTGGCGTTGATCCGAGCAGCAATCTGATTTATGTCGCCAATAAGTCGGGCAACGCCGTCAACGTCATTGATGGCACAACGGACACGGTGCTGACGACCATTCCCGTCGGTTCACAGCCGGTCGCCATTGCCGTCAACCGCACTCCGCGCCGGGTTTTTGTGGCCAACACCGGCGATGCATCAATTTCTGTCATTGATAGTGACACCGCCAGCCCGACCTTCAATACGGTGATTAATACCATTTCGCTGACCACCGTCGTTGATGTCTCATCCACCGCACTGGCCAATTTGCGCGGCATCGCGGTGGCCTCGGCCCCGGCCAGCATGACTCCGCCACTGGTTTTCGTGACCAGGGTCTATGTGCCAGTTCCAAAGGCCGGAAGTTCCGCGGCGAGACTGCTGGTGATTGATCCGGCCAATAACAGTATTGTCCCGGTTAATCTGCAGTCCAACGCCGAGAATCCAGTCGTCGCCGCATTTCAGCCCAGCGCCAACAGAATCATCGTCGGCTACTCGTCGGGTCGGCAAAGACTGTCTTATATCGCCACGGCGAACAATGCGCTCTCGAACGGGCCGGACCTCAATGCCCCTAATCACAACGCCATCGGGGTCAATCTCTGGTTCAATAAAATCTACGTCCACCATCGGGGCACCAACAACAACGCCAACACCCCGCAGCGTGTCGCGAATATTGACGGGGCAGGTACCGCTCAGACCATTATCGGCACAACCACCGTGGGCACCGGCACCGGTGACATCGGCGTGGCATATGGCCGCAACTACGTCGCAAACGGCAATAATGGGACGGTCAGCGTGGTAGACACATATTGCTCGGCCCCTGACCCGAATGGCGGCGGTGACCCGGTTGAACCCTGCCCGAACCCAAACCCGAATCCAAACCCGAACCAGTACAAGGTCATTCAGACGGTCACTGTCGGAACGACCCCCTGGGGAGTCGCGGTGAACGGCAGTTCAGGGAAAATCTATGTGGCCAACAGCGGCTCCGGCACGGTCTCAGTGCTGGCCAAACAACAGAACTAAACTTTCCTGACTGGGCTGACACAACTGAAAAGCTGCCGTCAGCCTTAAGTCGAATCAGCAGGCCTGGCGCGATTATTCGCGGCCAGGCCTTTCTTTTTACCCGCCCCCTGAAACAGGCGCGGCCTTTTCCCCGGTTTGATCGGCGAGCCTGCCGACAGCTCACATCAGCTTCGCCGCCTTCAGGGGTT
>CAYWDW010000682.1:0-3488 GCA_964457105.1 uncultured Heliobacteriaceae bacterium | reverse complement strand
GCTATACACGCCGACGCTGACTGATGAAACAAACGTCAGTCACCGTCAGGTTTTTTTTGGCGGCATCAGCGTCTATCTCGAACAGCGCTCGAAACTCTTTCGCCAGACTCCGGCGTGGCTGGATCGGCTGTGGGATTCGGGCTTTGCGCTCAAACTTGCGGCGCAGCGTTCGATTGCCATTGATCCGGGGCAGCTTGGTGAAATGACGATTTCGATGCTCAAGGGCGAAACGGGTTATCAGCGCAAGGAGGTGGCCAAACTGCTCGCCTGGCTGCGGCAGCAGGACCCGCCGGAGGTGGTGACGTTGCAAAACTCGATGCTGATTGCGCTGGCCGGGCCGATCAGAAAAACACTCGCCCGGCCCGTCGTCTGCACGCTGCAGGGCGAAGACCTGTTTCTCAACAACCTGCACGAACCTTACCGCCGTCAGGCGCTGGCGCTGATCCGCGAACAGGTCGCGCACGTTGACGCCTTCATTTCAGTCAGCGAATTTTATGCTGACGCGATGGCTGAAATGCTCGGCATTCCGCGCGCGAAGATTCACGTTGTGCCGCTCGGCATCAACTTCGACGGATTTGAAACGAACGGACAGCCCCGCCCGGATCAATTCATCGTTGGTTACTTTGGCCGCATCGCGCCGGAAAAGGGGCTGCATCTGCTGGCCGAAGCTTACAAGCTGTTTCGTGAACGCAGCGGCGCAGGCCCGGCGCGGCTTGAAGCCGCAGGCTGGATCGGGCCGGAAGGCAAAGCCTATCTGGCCGACATCGAGCAGAAGCTGAAAGCGTGGGGCCTGGCTGATGAATTTCATTATCACGGCACATTGAGCCGTCAGGGCAAGCTGGATTTTCTGCGGCGGCTGACGGTCTTTTCGATGCCTGCGACTTATGCCGAACCGAAAGGCCTGACGCTGCTTGAAGCGATGGCTTCAGGCGTGCCGGTCATTCAGCCACGTCACGGTTCATTCCCTGAAATCATCGAACGCACCGGCGGCGGCCTGCTGGTTGAGCCGCACGATGCCGCAAGTCTGGCGGCGGGGATTCAGGCGCTTTATCAGAACATCGAACTCGCCGCCGACCTGGGCCGTCGTGGCGCGGCAGGCGTGCGCAGGCATTACGGCGTGACGGGCGAAGCAGAACGCGCGGTTGAAGTTTTTAGTCGCCTGATCTGAACCTGAAATAACCGTGTGCGACGTGGCGGCAAGCGCGGTTTGAGGTCTTCAATCGTCTGATCTGAACTGGCGTAAATCATTTTCTGCTGGCTGTGTGAAAGCGCCTGCTTGCCGGGTGAAATTGTCCGCGAAGCAACGGATTCAAGAGCGGCGGGTGCAGCAATTGTTCCGAAAAACCCAGGCCGCGCGTCAGGGGCCGCGAAGCGGACAAATTCAATAGCGGCAGGTGCAACCCGCCGTGATGCGCCACGCGCCACCGTCCCTGAAGGGGACGCAGTAAGCAATCGCAATGCGACTCTTTCAGAGTCGGGATGCCCTGCCTGCTTCGGCGGGTTGCACCCGCCGCTATTGAATTCGTCCGCTTCGCGGACCAGAACGAAGCGAGGCTGAGCCGGCGCTTACGCCTTCAACTTCATTGCCTCAACTTTTCCCGGAGGTCAGCGATTTGCTCGAAGTCGTCAAGCTGTCCAAAGATTATCCCACCCCGCGCGGCCCGCTGCCGATTCTGGCGGACATTTCGCTTTCGCTCAAACGCGGCGATGCGGTTTCGATCATGGGGCCGTCAGGCTCAGGCAAAAGCACGCTGCTGTATATCGTGGGCGCGCTTGAACCGCCGACTTCAGGCACGGTCACGCTGGACGGGCAGAATCCGTTTGAGCTTGATGAACAGCGGCTCGCACAGTTTCGCAATCAGCAGATCGGCTTTGTCTTTCAGGATCACTGCCTGTTGCCGCAATGTTCGGTGCTCGAAAATGTGCTGGCGCCGACGCTGGTGGCCGAGGGCACAGATGATTTCACCGCGATCGCACGCCTGTTGCTCAAGCAGGTTGGTTTGTCTGAACGGCTCGATCATCGCCCGGCGGAATTATCAGGCGGCGAAAAGCAGCGCACCGCGATTGCGCGCGCGATGATCCGGCAGCCGCTGCTGCTGCTGTGCGATGAACCGACCGGCAATCTCGATCACGATTCGGCTGACACGGTCGCGTCGCTGCTGCTTGAACTGCACGCGCAGCAGCAGACAATGCTGATCGTCGTCACGCACAGCGCTGAACTCGCGGCGCGCTTCCCGCTTCGCTTTGAAATGAAAGACCGGCAGTTGAAACGACTGTGATGCAGACTTCGACGCTCATCAAAAATAATCTGACGTATTTTCGGCGCACCAATCTGGCGGTGATGCTGGGCGTGGCGGCGGCGGTGTCGGTGCTGGCCGGGGCGCTGCTCGTGGGCGATTCGGTGCGCGGCAGTTTGCGCGAACTGCGGCTGGGCAGGCTCGGCCATACTGACCAGGTGATGACGTCAACGAATTTCTTTCGCGCCCAACTGGCGGCTGATGTGCAGGCGCACGGTCAGTTTGCTTCAGCCTTCAGCGCGGCCTGCCCGCTGATTGCGCTCGAAGGCGTGGTCACGCACGACGAAAGTCATCGCCGCGCTGCGGGCGTGCAGGTGTATGGCGTGGATGAGCGGTTCTGGAAGTTTCACAGTCAGTCGCTGCCAGGCAGTGACGATGCGCTCATCAGCGCGGCGCTCGCGCACGAACTCGGCGGCAGGGCGGGCGATGCACTGGTGCTGCGGCTCGAAAGGCCTGCGGACATTCCGGCTGAATCGCTGCACGGGCGCAAGGACGACACCGGGCGCACGCTCAGGTTAAGGACCGGCGCAATTCTGCCTGCGTCAGGCATCGGTGAATTTTCATTGCGCCCGCAGCAGGGCAGTGTGAAGGCGATCTTTGTGCCGCTCGAAAAGCTGCAAAGGGAACTGGCGCAGGAAGGCCGGGTCAACACAATTCTGCTCGCGGCAAAGAATCCGGCTGACGATGTTTCAGCGAGAGTGGCGCTGGCCGAACAGATGCTGAAGGAAAGTTTCGCGCTGGAAGACACAGGGCTGAAGCTGCGCCATCTGTCCTGGGCGCTGTCGCTCGAAAGAGAAAGCAATCTGATGACCGATGAAATGGCGGAGCTTGTGCGCCGCGCTGCGACAGCGTCAGGGCACAGCAGTCATCCGGTGTTTTCATACGTGGTCAATACCATCCGACACGGGGACCGCGAAATTCCGTACTCGCTGGTCACAGCGGTGGACAGCGGTTTTGAGCGCAACTGCGATGCGGGCATTGAACCTGGCAATCAGATCATGCTCAATGACTGGGCCGCTCAGGAATTGCAGGCAAAGTGCGGAGACGAAATCGAACTGGATTATTTTATCTGGAAAGAAGCAGGCGGTTATGAAACCAGAACGGCGCGCTTCAGGCTCGCTGATGTCCGCAAGATCAAACCCACAGATCGTGACCTGATTCCGGCTTATCGCGGCATTACCGAATCGGACA
>CAYWDW010000681.1:0-3492 GCA_964457105.1 uncultured Heliobacteriaceae bacterium | reverse complement strand
GTACTGTTCCGGTAGATTGAAGTCCGGGATTTCATCGCCCTGTCCGTTGAGAGTGTAATCAATCGCGCGGGCGATGCTGCCTGGCGTCCACAGGTATCGTCTGCTGCCTTTATCGGCCCAGGGACTGTGCGCGTCTGTCCAGCATCCGGCCTCTCGCATTCGGCGTGTGGCGTTGGCTTTGAAAGCCGTCAGCACAGGTTCGGGCCAGCCGGGAGCCGAAACAACCGTATGGACGTGATTGGTTCTGACGTTGATGGCGCGCAACAGCCAGTGGCGAAGTGCGCAGGATTCACGAATGCCCTCCGCGACGGCGGCGCGCCGGGCGTCATCAAGTCTGACTGGCGGATGTTTGAGCCTGCGTTCGTTGTACTCTCGCCAGCGTTCGCTGGGCGGAACGAACGGCGCGCCATATTGATTGTGATACCGATCCGTCGAGCCGCGCTCATCGCCATGTAGCCACGTGCCGTAACAGCGAAAGGTGATGAAGTAAGCCAGCGGAATATGCTCTTCGTTGAAGTCAGGATTATGCGCACTCATCCGAATCCTCCGCTGGTACAGTACGGGGAGCGGTAGCGACCTGGTGAAATCGTAAGGCTCGCTCATCGAGGGCACCAGGTCGCTATCGCTCCCTGTACCGTTCCAAAAGTGTTACTGAGTCCTCGCGGACACCACAACCCGAATACCGACAACATTGCCGCGGGCGCCGGGCGCAAGATTGATACGGACGGCGGAGCGACAGACCCGATTTTCCAGCGGGCGTCTTTGCAATTCAGCATTCTCAAGTTGCAACCGCTCGCGCTCAGCCTCCAACATCCCTTCGTTCTTGCGTCGCTGTCGCTCTTCCTCGGCGCGTTGTTGTTTCTGTTCCTGACGGAGCCGATCTGCTGCCTGTCGTTCCCAGTGAATCTGTTCCTCACGCAATTCCCTCAACATCTCTGCGGCACTCTGAAAACGATCTTCCCGCTGCAAAGCCATGGCTTTGATAATGGCTTTCTTCAATGGCGTAACCGTCTGCATCACTGTCTGGTCTATCAGTGGATCAGTTCCGGTGCGTTTGATGACTGCCTCGCGCACCTGTGCGGCAGGCGGCAGTTCGCCCGTCAGCAGGTGGTACAGCGTCGCGCCCAGTGAATACAAATCGCTGCGTGCATCGGTGCCGATTCCTCTGATCTGCTCAGGCGAGGCATATTCCGGCGTGTATGCGCGCAGACTGCCGCCCGCACGGGTCGGCGTGGTCGCATTCTTGGCCAGGCCGAAATCAAGCAGGAACAGTTCGCCGCGCGGTGTCAGCTTCAGGTTGTTGGGCTTGATGTCGCGGTGAATGACTGGCGGATGCTGAGAGTGAATATAGTCGAGCGTGTCGAGCAGATGTTCAGCCCATTCCAGCACGAACTGTGGCTCAAAAGGTCTGCCGCGCTCTTCGAGCAGTTCAAGCAGGTCTTTGCCGGGGATGAACTCCATGACCAGAAACTGCCCTGATCCTTCGCTGAAATGATCGCTCACCCTGGGCAGAGACGGATGACGCAGCCCGGCCAGCGTGGCAGCCTCGCGTTCAAACTGCCGACGCAGCTTCTCTTCAAAGAAGAAAGTCTCCTTGACGGCCACGACAGTCCCGCCGAGGTGAACCGCCTCGGCTTCGTAAATCGCGCCCATCCCGCCCTGCGCCAACTGGCGTTTGATGCGATAGCGATTTTGCAGAAGTGTGTCAGGGGTAAGCATAACAGGATGCGGGGCACGGCGACTGACTGCGACTGATGGATCAGGGCGTTCTGTTTTTAATCCATCCTCACCCTGGCTGGCAAGGTTGCAGGAGGTTCTGTTTTGTTTCCGGCAGGATTACGCGGTCGGAACCAGGGCAAACTGTTCTTCGCGGCGCCGCACCCGGCCTTCGTCTTCCAGCTTTTCCAGATGGGCGAGGACCGAAAGTTCAGCCAGTTTGTGCAGCGATTCGGGAACGTCGGTGTAGACGGCTTTGACGATGGCGGGAATGGTGCGCGGTTCGTCGGCGCTCAGGGTCGCCACGATTTCTGCTTCGCGTTCGTAGCGGTGCTGAATGTATTCCTCAACTTTGGCGCGGGTGTCGGCCAGCACGGGGCCGTGCGCGGGGAACAATGCCGTCAGGCGCGGCAGTTCGAGATAACGATGCAGCGTGGCCAGATACTCGGCCATGTTGCCTTCGGGCGGCGCGATGACCACCGTGCCCATTCCGACGACGCAATCGCCAGTGATCAGGCTGCCGGAATTTTCCTCGTAAAAACTCAGGTGCCCGCGCGCGTGGCCGGGCGACCACAACGCGCGCAGCCGCCAGCTTTCGCCGGGGTACAGATCGCGGCCTGTGAGTTCGATGATTTCGTTGTCATTGATCAGGCGATCAACGCGAATCGTGTCAGCGATGGCTTCCGCAGTCAGCCGATGCGCGGCGACGGGCGCGTGGTAACGTTCCGCCAGATGATTGACGCCGCCGATGTGGTCAGGATGCAAATGCGTGATGATAATTTCGCGGAAGCGGCGGCCTTCAGCCAGCAGCAGGTCAAGCAGGTCATCGAGTTGCTGCTGCTCTGCGGGATAAGGCGAGCCGGGATCAATCACGACAAACTCATCGCCGCCGACAATGAAGCAGTTGGTGTGCGTCGCGGGCGGCAGCGTCGGCGCGCGCAATGAACAGAGCAGAAAACCTGAGCGCAGTTCGACGCGCTGATGAGCGTCGCGTTCGTGCTGCGGAATCAGGTGCAGGCGTTCAGCAAAACCTTCGAGGTTTTCATTCAGCGCTTTGATGACATCCAGAATCGGCGTGGCAATCAGCGTTTCGCCGCGCTTCCATTTATTGAGGGCTTCGCGCGGGCGCAGCCATTCGCCGCTGTGCAGTTCGCCCGAAGTCATTCCGGTCTCCTGACCTGCGGGCAGCCACGCCGCAAAGAAAAACGTATTGTAGCGGCGCGGCATCGTCGGCGGCGTGACGTAACGCGGCAGTTCAGTCAGCAATGCGGCATCCAGCGTCAGGCCTTCGCGTTCAAGCAGCGCGGCAAAGCTGATCGCGCCTGCCGCGAACTCTTCGCGCAACTCAGCGACCTGTTCCGCCGTCAGCCGTTCAACTCCGCGCGCGATGAGTACGCCGGTCTCCTCAAAGACTTCGCGCACGACGCAGGCGCGCATCGCGGCGGCCTCAGCGTCATCGCAGTTAAGCACGCGCACTTCGCCATCGCCCGCGTCGCGCTGACCGCCGGGAAAGGCGTGCCAGCCGCCCATGAATTTCAAGGCCAGCGAACGCCTGACCCAGTAAACCTGCGGATCATCAGGGCGGCGCAACAACACCATCGCCGCAGCATCTTTCGGAGTGACCGGAGTCTGTGTCTGTGTCATCGCCGCGAATATACACGAAAACTTTCAGCGCGGCGAAATACCAGCGTCAGTTCAGCGTGGTGAGAAAATGCGTGGACGAGACAGTAGCGCGAGCGTCCGCGAGCGCCCCCGCACGGAAGCCCAAGGCGCACG
>CAYWDW010000680.1:0-3493 GCA_964457105.1 uncultured Heliobacteriaceae bacterium | reverse complement strand
AAAATCTGGGACTATCATCAGCTCAATCATCAGCCTGAACCCTGTGACATCATCCTCGCGCTCGGCAGCAATGATCTGCGCGTAGCTGCATATGCGGCGGAGCTTTATTTGCAGGGTCTGGCGCCGCTGCTGGTGTTTTCGGGCAATGTGGGGGCGCTGACCAGAGAGCTGTTCACCCGGCCTGAAGCTGAAGTCTTTGCGGAAATCGCCATTCAAAAAGGCGTGCCGCGCGCAGCGATCCTGACTGAAGGTGAATCAACCAACACCGGCGAAAACATTGCTTTCAGCCGTCGCCTGCTCGCCGCGCGCGGCCTTGATCCGGCCAGTTTCCTGCTCGTGCAGAAGCCTTATATGGAACGGCGGGCTTATGCCACTTTTATGAAACAGTGGCCGGGCAAAAAAGTGATTGCCACCTCACCGCCGATCTCATTTTCAGACTATCCGACGCCCGCGCTGCCACGCGACAAAGTCATCAATATTATGGTTGGCGATTTGCAGCGCATCAGAATTTATCCGGCGCGCGGCTTTCAGATCGAACAGGAAATTCCGGCTGATGTCTGGCAGGCCTGTGAACAACTGATCGCGCTGGGCTATGATCGTCACCTGGCGCACTGACCAGTAAAACAGACAATGCGGCGGCAGGTTATCGCGAGTTTCACGTAAGTGCGAGCGGAGGAATTCGGAATTCGGGAGTCGGAAGTCGGAAGTGAAAGTGAGATGGCAGATGACAGATGACAGGAAGCTGCGAGACTGCGGCTTCTCTTCCTGCCGAATTCCGAATTCCGAATTCCGAATTCCGAATTCCAACAGTGGTCGCATCCATCTGCCAGCCGCTATAAAGATTGAAACTGCCACTCGATTCAGCATATCCCATGCTGGAATGCGTCGCTGCGCTTCCTGTTCGCTGGTTTGTAGTGCCGACAGCGGAATTCTGAAGTTCAGATGAAATCCACTAACCCACGTTCTGCCTCGCACAAATCCGCGCCGCTCGCGGATGCCGATGAGCTGGCCAGGCTGATTGAAGCCGGGCGGGCCGCCTTTGCGCGCTATGAATACGAAGAGGCCGTCGAAGCTTTCGCGGCGGCGCGGCGCAGCCGCCTGCTGAATGACGAACAGCGCGCCACGCTCTGCTGCCTCACGGCAGAGGCGCTCGAACACATGGCGCGCTACCGCGAAGCCATCGAAAGCCTGGCCGAATATGACAAGACCGACACGCGCGCGACGCTGCATCCGGTCGTGCTGGGCAAAATTTATCTGCGGCTGGGGTCGGCTTACGGTTATGCCTCTGATCGTCCGAAGGCGATTTCGTATGCGCGCAACGCGCTGGCGCTCGCCGAGGAGCGCGACGACATCAGCGAGATCGGCAATTGCCATCAGGTGCTGGGCCGCATTTATCGCGCCATCGGTGAAAACAAATTTGCGCGCGATCATTTTCAGCAGGCGCTCCGCCATCATCGCCTGACCGGCAACAAAATCGCCATCGCGTTTGCTTATCACGGGCTGGCGATGGTCAGCATTTCGGAGGGCGATTTCAAAAGCACGCGCAACTATCACGACCAGGCGCTCAAGCTGCTTGACGGCGACGGCCCGCCGCTGCTTTACGGACACATCTACCTCAACAGCGCCGTCGTCGTGCTGCTTGAGGAGCAGGCGCAGGAAAGAGAAGGAGTCGAACTGCTTCAGCGCGCGGCGCATTATTTCGAACTGGCGAAAAACAAACGACTGCTCGCGGCAGCTTACACCAATCTCGGCTTCAATCTGACGCACCTCGGCGAAACGCCGCGCGCCAGAGAAGCTCTGGAAACAGCCATTCGCCTGGCCCGCGAAATCGGCGAGCGCGTGGCGCTCGGAAATTCGCTGGAAACTCTCGGCGAACTGGCGATGATCTGCGGGCAATATGAAGAAGCCGAACGACTCGCGCACGAAGGCATCGCCGTGTTGCAGCAGGTTTCAGGCCGCTGGGTCGAATCGCAGGCCTATCTGACGCTGGGCCGCTGTCAGTTGCTGCAACGCCATTACCCGCAGGCCGTCGAATCCTTCACTCACAGTCTCAAGGTCGCCACTGAAACCAGGGATCAGCGCGGGCAGATTGCGGCGCAACTCTGGCTCACCGATACACAGCTTGAAACCGGCGACACAATTCGGGCCAGGCGCCTGTTCGATGAAATCAGCGGCACAGTCGAGAAACTTTCCAATACCGGGCTGATCGGACATCTGCGCGAACTGTCGGGCCGTCTTTCCGCCGCCGAAGGCAGTCAGCGCGAAGCCATCAACGTCCTCAACCAGGCGGTTTCGATCTTCGAGATGGTCTCGAATCCGTACCGCACAGCGGTCGCCTGTTATCACCTCGGCAGCGTCTACGCCGCAATCGGTGAAGCCGAAAAAGCGCGAGCCGAACTGGACCGCGCCGGAGAAATTTTCGTCCGGCTCGAAGCCGCGCCGATGCTCGCCCGCACTGAAGCGATGCTCACACGCTTCGCCGTCGTGCCGACAGCGACGCTCAGCAGCGCGGCCATTCAGCCATCAGTCATTCAAAGCCCGAACAATGATCTGGCCCTGGCCAGCAACGCCGCGATGCTGCGCCTGGCGGGCGCGGCGAGTTCGCGTGAACTGCTGCTGCACGAACTGACGGCGATCATCAGTCAGGAACTCAAGGCTGAGCCGGTGATCGTGTACAAGATTGAGGCTGAAGAGAAACTGCGGCCACAGATCTGGCAGGGTTGCGATGAACAGGCCGCAGAAGAACTGATCGCGCGCGTCGCGCAGGCGCGCGCAGCGGCGACTCCGCTGCTCCGCGCGGCGCTCTATGAATTGAGCGAAGGCAGCGCAGCGAAACTCACGCTTTATCTCGGCAACCTCAGCGATGCAGGCCGCCCGCATCGTCAGTTCATCGAACCGCTCATCAGGCTCGCGGAGATGGGGCTGGAACTGTGCGTGCTGCGCAGTCACGTGCGAACGATTCAGGGTTATGAATCCGGCGCTGACCGCAAGGAGATCGAACTGCCCGGCATGGTTTATCGCAGCGCGGCCATGCGCGCCCTGGTCGAAGAGATCAACAAGATTCGTTCGAGCGCCGTCAACGTCCTCGTCACCGGCGAATCAGGCACCGGCAAGGAAGTCATCGCGCGCGCGATTCACACCTTGAGCGACCGCCGCGACGCGCCCTTTGTCGCCTTCAACTGCACCGTTGCGCCAAAGGAGATCATTGATTCGCAGCTCTTCGGCCATCGCAAAGGCGCTTTCACCGGCGCCCAGAGCGATTATCAGGGCGTGATTCGCAGCGCCGCCGGAGGCACTCTGTTTCTGGATGAAGTCGGCGACCTCGCGCTTGAAGTGCAGCCGAAGCTGCTCCGGTTTTTGCAGGAGGGCGAAATCCAGCCGCTCGGCGAAACCAAACCGGTCAAAGTCAGCGTGCGTGTGATTGCAGCCACCAACTGCGATCTGGAAAAACTGGTGGCGGAAGGCAGGTTCCGCGAAGATCTGTTTTATCGGC
>CAYWDW010000679.1:0-3504 GCA_964457105.1 uncultured Heliobacteriaceae bacterium | reverse complement strand
TCACGTGGACGCCGGGGTGCACCACGGAGAGGTCGGCCACGCTGCTGCCACCGGCGGTGACAGCGTGCCTCACAAACTGTTGCGTCAACCTGCCGCCGACGCCTGCTGGCGCAGCGGACGGCATTCCGGCAACTCATTCTGGAACTGGTCACGACACTGGGCCTCCGGTTCCTGCCTGCAGCAGACCGCAGCGCCTCATCGGCTGCCTGCGATGCGCAGACTGCATCTGCTCGGTCACGGTCTCTTCGGGGTCGCGTGACCTGCGATGCCTCGAACTTATTCAACCGTCATTACAGATATTCAGGGGCGAACCGGCACATTGTCACCCGGAAGATCCCATTTGCTTGCTACCAGGAGACTCGATCATGCAACCCAGGCTTTACGCACACACATCCGGTCTGAAACGATCTCAGACCTCCTCACGCCCGTTTCGTCAAGCCATCATCACAGCATTGCTGCTCGCCGTTGCCGCGCCCGGCCTGCTGCTGGCCGCGTGGCATTCGGCTCAGGCCGCCCGCGCCGTCACCGTCGGGGCGAAAGCTCCGCTCGCGGCTTCGGCGCTCAAACCGGCGCTCGCGCTGGTTGACGAGAATCAGCCCCCCATCGGGCCGGGCATTCCGCAGGTTGGTTCCAACGCGCCGCGCAGTCATGCGAGCAGCACCAAAGCGGGCAGCGTCCTGTTCTTTCACCGCTACACCAGCAGTTCAGCGCAGAACAGTTCCATCAACACGCTGCTCTCGCTGACCAACACCAACCCGCGCGACGGCGTGACGGTACGCCTGTTTCTGGTCAGCGACTGCCTGGTCAAATCCAGCGAAGTCAACCTCTCGCCCAGCCAGACGGCCACGCTGCTGGCCAGCGATCTGGATGCCGATCACAACGGCTACATCATCGCCACCGCCATTGACGGGCGCGGCGTGCCGACGCAGTTCAACTGGCTGATCGGCGCGGCAACGATGCGCGATTCGCTCGGCCACGAAGCCACTTACAACGCTTTCTCGGTGGCCAAGCGCACGGGCGGGGCGGTGAATGCCGCTGACGGTGCGGTGACGGCTGACCTGCTGTTTGACGGCACTGTGTATGACCAGTTGCCGAAAAATGTGGCCGTGGACAACATCCCGGTGCAAACCGGCCCCGCTGCCGCCTTCAGCGACGTGATTCTTTATTCGCCGTCGTCCAATCTGACCGATGGCATTCACGGGCAGACGATTCAGTTCAATGGCATTGCCTATGAACAGAACGGCACGCCTTACCTCAAAGCGATTGACGGCAGTTGCGGCACGATGCAGCGACTGACCGATGTCTGGCCGGAACTGCTGACCATCGTCACGCCCGAAAAACCGGCGTGGGCCAATTTTGCGGCGACCGATCTGGTCAGCAGCACGGCAGCGCCGATGCTCGGCCTGAGTCTGACGGACAAGGCCGGAGTGCCGCTGCACAATGCCCGTAACATGCAGGTGCTGTCGTGGCTGCCGAGTTACAGAATTACGGTTCCGGCCACGCCGCCGGATAATCCGGCCCCGGTTGCGCCAACTTCTGATCAGGCGCTGCCGACCGGCACGGCCACCGGCATCAGCGAAAACAAGCCGGGCAGCCTGCTGCTTTATGCCAACTTTGCCAGCGGTCAGTTCGGTTCATCACAGATCAATCTGACCAACACGAACAAGGTCGAAAAGACCCGCGTTCGCGTCTTTTTCGTCGGCCTCAATCCGGTGGGCGACCCGGCTGCGCCGCCGCCTGCCTTTGAGAAACTGGTGACGCTCTTCCCAACTCAGAGTCTGACGATCAATGCGCAGGATGTCGCGCCCGATCAGCGCGGCTGGGTGCTGGCGGTGGCGATTGATAACACCGCGCTGCCGCGTCAGTTCAATTACCTGATTGGCAGCGCCCAGGTGATGGAAGCGACCGGCCAGGCGGCGACCTTCAATGCGCTCGGCATTGCGAAATACACCGATGGTTCAGTGCCGCGCAACGATGACGTGCTGACTTCGGATCTGAAGTTTGACGATCTGGAGTATGACCGCCTGCCGGCCACGGTGGCGATGACGGCGCTGCCGGCGCAGAGCGATGTCACCACGCTGTTTGGCTTCCGCCGCCCGAATGACAATCTGACGCTGCCTTCGTCAGCTCGCGGCAGCGGCAACATTCAGGTCTTTGACGACCTGCTGCATCAGGTGTCCGGCGTGATGGGGCCGTATCAGACCACGCTGAGTTCGATCAAAACCGGCATCCCGTCTGCGCCGATCACGAAAAACCTCACCTCCGGTCATCGCGGCTGGCTGAAACTGCAATCATCAACTCCGGTCTTTGCCTGGTTCAGCAACCTCGCGTCCATCTCGTTCAGCATTCTCAACACCGGCACCTGGGCGGGCGGTCACAGCGGCGGAGCCAACCTGTTCATCCTGACCACGGCGGACTCGTTCCTCATCCGGACCGCTTCGACCAATCCGGCCACCAGCGCGCCGACGGCGATTGCCGAAACGATTGGCGTGTATGTTGAGCAGCGCACCGCCGACGGCACCATCGTCCGGCTTGATGGCCGGGCTTCGCACGCCGAAGATCCGGCGGCGCAACTGAAATATGCGTGGTACGTTGATGACGTTCTGGTTTCGACGGCGAAGGTCGGCGATTACAGGCTGTCGCGCGGCCAGCATTACGTCAAGCTGATCGTGACTGATCCGGCAGGCATTCCGAGCGCGCCGGATGAACAGTTCGTTGAAGTGCGCGACACGACCCTGCCCGTCATCAGCGGGCTGCCGTCAACCATCAGCAAAATGGTCTCACCCTCCTCGCCCGGCGCTTTCATCAGCTACGATCTGCCGGTCGCCTGGGATGCCATTGACGGAGCGGTGAGTGTTTCGACCTCAAAAAATTCCGGCACTTCGTTCCTGGTTGGCAAAACGACGGTAACTTTCACCGCCAGAGACAGCGCGGGCAATGTGGCCACGGCGACGCTGACGGTCAATGTCACGCGCAGTTCAAGCGGCGGCACCTTCCCGCAGCAGGGCGGCAAGGCCGGCGACCTGGCGCCGAAGATGGCCAACATCAATGACCAGTACGTGCCTGCCGGAACCACCCGCGATCTGGTGCTGCAGGCGACGGATGACGACGGCGACGCGGTTTCATTCACCGTGCAGGGTCTGCCCGCCTTCGCGCAGATCGTGGACGTGAACCCGATTGCCCGCAAGGCAACGCTGCGCATCACGCCGGTGCCGGGCGCAGTTGGCGGTTCGACCAATGCGCGCGTCATTGCCAGCGATGGCAAAGGCTTCAGCGTGGCCACTGTGCCGTTCCGCATTCTGATTGATGAAGTCCCCAATGACGACACCGGCAGCGGTGGCGGTGGTGGCGGCGGCGGCGATGACGGCGGCGGCGGCGGCGGTGGCGGCGGTGGCGGGTGGGAGCGTCGCCTCGCTAGCGGCTGACTTCGTCTAATTGCGCGAGATCACCCGCGCTCAGGGCAACGCCCAACGCGCCCATGAGTTCTTCGATTTGCGCCGCGCT
>CAYWDW010000678.1:0-3511 GCA_964457105.1 uncultured Heliobacteriaceae bacterium | reverse complement strand
AGGCCCGATGGCGTCGTCAACATTGATCGTCCCGACTGGCGCGACAACATCCGGCGGCTGGGTGAAGTCGTCGGTTTTGAAATCGGCAGTTACCTGCAACTGATCGCCGCGCTTGAGAACCGGCGCGAATATTTCAAGGCGCTCGGAGCCACGGCGACCGATCACGCGGCGCTGACGCCTGACACCGATCACCTGCCGCCGCTGGATGTCGAAGCCATCTTTCAACGCGCGCTGGCCGGCAGACTCAACCGCGAAGATGCGCGGCTTTTTACCGGTCATCTGCTGATTGAAATGGCGCGGATGAGCATTGAGGACGGACTGGTGATGCAGTTTCATCCGGGTTCGTACCGCAATCACAATCAGACGATCTTTGAGCAGTTCGGTTATGACAAGGGCTGCGACATTCCGGTGGCAGTGGATTACACGCGCTCGCTGCTGCCGCTGCTCAACAGGTACGGCAACGATCCGCGTTTGACGCTGATTCTCTTTACGCTGGATGAAACGACATACTCGCGCGAACTGGCGCCGCTGGCCGGTCATTATCCGGCGGTGAAGCTGGGGCCGCCCTGGTGGTTTCACGACAGTTGGAACGGAATGATGCGCTTCCGCGATCAGGCGATGGAAACCGCCGGGTTGTACAATACGGTCGGCTTCAACGATGACACGCGCGCGTTTCCGTCAATTCCGGCGCGACACGATCTGGCCCGTCGCGCCGATGCCAACTGGCTGGCCGGACTCGTCGCGCGCAGCGTCATTGATCTGAGCGATGCCGAAGAGATGATCCACGACTGCGCTTATCGCCTGGCCGGAAAGACATATAAATTTATCGCGAGTGTCGCGTGAGGGTGAGGGAAGGAAGTCGGAAGCTGGAAGCGAGATGGCAGATGGCAGATGACAGATGACCGGACGCAGCGAGACTGCGGCTTCTCTTCCTGCCGAATTCCGAATTCCGAATTCCGAATGCCGACTAAGCCAGCTCGCTTTTTCCCGAACGATCAGATGGAGATTTATCGTGAATTGTTCGATGCCACGCCGGTTCCTTTGTGGCTTTACGACATCGAAACGCTGCAATTCCTGGCGGTCAATCAGACGGCGGTCGAATTGTACGGCTACTCGAAAGATGAATTTCTGGCGATGACGCTGCGCGATCTGCGACCGGCTGCGGAGGTTGACAAGCTCGAACAGGCGCTGGCCCGTCGGACGCGACAGCAGACCAGAGGCGTCTGGGTGCATCGCAAAAAAGATGGCACGCTCATTGACGTTTCCATTACCTCCAGGCCGTTCGATCTGTTTACCCGCCCGGCCCGTCTGGTGCTGGCCGAGGAGGTGACAGGCAGAAGAAAAGCTGAAGCTGAGCGGGCTGAGCTGCTGACGATTCTGGATCATCTGTATGACAACGCCCCGGTCGGACTGGGGATGCTGGATACTGAACTGCGATTCCGGCGCGTCAATAAGCAGATGGCGATGCTCAATGGGCTGCCGGTTGATGCACACCTGAATCGCGCTGTGCGGGAAGTGCTGCCGGAGCTTGCTGAAATCCTCGAACCGTTTTACCGGCAGGTGCTGCAGACCAGAGTCCCGCTGCAGAACATCGAGCTGGCGCTCCCGGTGCGAGCTGCGCCAGGCAAAGTCAGATATTACCAGGGCAGTTACTATCCGGTTTTTGACCCGGAAGGCGAATTACTGGGCGTCGCGTCCGTCCGTCAGGATGTCACCGAACGGCATGAGGCCGCCGAGCGATTGCGCCGCCAGGCTGAGGTGCTGGATCTGGCCAACGTCCTGATTCGTGACATCAATGACCGCATCATTTTCTGGAACACCGGGGCTGAACGTTTTTACGGCTGGAAGCGCGAGGAAGCATTCGGTCAGACTGCCCACGAACTGTTGCGGACGGTCTTTCCCGCGCCGCTCGCCGGCATTCGCGAGACGGTCCTGACCACCGGGGAGTGGGCTGGTGAGCTGACTCATCATCGCCGCGACGGGTCAGCCATGATCGTCAGCAGTCAGTGGCTGCTGCATCGGGATCAGGACGGCAGCCCCGGCGCGATTCTTGAAATCAACAACGATATTACCCACCGTAAACGCGCTGAAGAGCAACTGCGGCTGAGCGAGGAACGCTTCAGGGTGTTTATGGACAACAGCCCGGTGATTGCGCTCATCAAGGACGATGAGGGCCGGTACGTTTATGTCAACCGGCACTGGCTTGAGCAGTTCGGAGATCCAGCACCTGACTGGGCAGGTCGGACTGATTTTGAACTCTGGCCAGCCGAAGTTGCCCGCGTCTTCCGGGCAAGTGACCGGGCCGCGCTGGCCGCCAATCGGACGATTCAGGTGCTTGAATCAGTGCCTGACCGGACCGGGCGCACCTGTCATCTGATGGTGTTCAAGTTCCCGCTCAATGAAGTCTCAGGTCGTCGCCTGCTGGGCGGCATCGTCGTGGACATGACTGAACGCATCGAGGCGGAAGAAGAGATTCGCCGGCTCAACGCTGAACTGGAACAGCGCGTGGCGCAGCGCACGACTGAGCTGGAAGCGAAAAACCTTGAACTCGAAACTTTCGCTTACACGGTTTCCCACGACCTCAAAGCGCCGTTGCGCGGCATTGACGGCTACAGTCGTTTGCTGCAGGAAGATTATCAGGATCAGCTTGCCGGTGACGGCAGCCGCTTTCTCAACACCATCCGCCAGGCCACGCAGCAGATGAATCAGTTGATTGACGATCTGCTGGCCTGGTCGCGGCTTGATCGTCGCGGACTGACGCCTGAAGTTGTGCAGGTGCGGTCGCTGGTCAGCCAGTTGATTGCTGACCGCGCCGACGAGATCAGCGCCAGGGGGATTGCCGTCAATCCCGTACTGCCTGAGCTGACCCTGACCACCGATGCCGACAGTCTGCTGATGGCGCTGCGTAACCTGCTCGACAACGCGCTGAAATTCACCAGCCGGACGGCTGCCCCGGTCATTGAAATCGGTGGCCGGACGGAACAGAATCGGTGTCTGTTATGGGTGCGCGATAACGGCCCCGGTTTCGAGATGCAATACCACGACCGGATTTTCGACATCTTTCAGCGACTGCATCACGCCGAGGATTATGTCGGCACCGGCATCGGCCTGGCTATCGTGCGCAAGGCCATGGAGCGAGTCGGCGGGCGCGCCTGGGCCGAAAGCGCGCCGGGCGCCGGCGCCGTCTTTTATCTGGAATTACCAGGGAACTAATGCCATGTATACGCCGCCCATTCTGCTGGTCGAAGACAACCCGATGGATCTGGAACTGACCCTGCGGGCTTTCAATAAACGCCGCCTGAGCAATCCGATTGAGATTGCCCGCGACGGCGCGGAAGCCCTCAGCTTTCTGCCGCGCTGGGACGCCGGCGAGTTGCGCCCCGCCGTGATTCTGCTTGATCTCAAACTGCCGCGCGTGGATGGTCTGGAGGTGCTGCGACAACTCAAGGCGCACCCCGCATACAGCACGATCCCGGTGGTAATTCTGACCACGTCGAGCGAAGACCGGGAC
>CAYWDW010000677.1:0-3518 GCA_964457105.1 uncultured Heliobacteriaceae bacterium | reverse complement strand
ATGGATCCCAATTGTTCCGCGAGGGCGCTCAATGCCTCGGTCAGCGCGGCTTCGGCCATCGTCCAGACTTCGTCCGAACCAAGATATTTGGAATGATCGGTCGGATGGCGCACGGACAGCTCAGCCTTGTATTCAAAGCCGAACGCCTTCATCACAAAATCCACGAGGTCGAGACACGCGATCACTTCGCTGACGAGTTGTTCGGGCGTGCAGAACAGGTGCGCGTCATCCTGCGTAAATCCGCGCGCGCGCATCAGCCCGTGCGTGACGCCGGAACGTTCGTAACGATAGACCATGCCGTATTCAGCATACCGCTGCGGCAGGTCGCGGTAGGAACGCGGCCTGGACTTGTAAATCTGAATGTGGAACGGGCAGTTCATCGGCTTCATCCGATATTCGATCTGCTCGTTCTCCTTGTCGGTCATCGGCGGATAGAGGCCTTCCTGATAGTTTTCGAGATGGCCTGAAATCCTGAACAGTTCCGACTGTGTAACGTGCGGCGTGTTCACAAAACTGTAACCGCGCCGGTACAGTTCATCGTTCAGAAACTGCTCGATGACTTTGCGAATCAGCGCGCCGTTCGGATGCCAGAGCACAAGGCCCGGCCCGATGGCTTCGCTGAAACTGAAGAGGTCAAGTTCCTGGCCGAGGCGGCGATGATCGCGTTTTTCGGCCTCTTCCTTCTGCTTCAGCCAGGCATCAAGTTCTTCCTGACTGAAAAACGACGTGCCGTAAATGCGCTGCATCTGCGGGCGCGCTTCATCGCCCTTCCAGTGCGCGCCGGCAATGGACAGCAGCTTGACGGCCTTGATCCGGTTCGTCGAAGGAATGTGCGGGCCGAGACAGAAATCAACGAACGGCGTGCCTTCGATGGTGTAGCAACTGACCGTCGCGCCGCCCTTCTCTTCGATCAGTTCGCATTTGAGCGGCTCGCCCATTTCGGCAAACCGCTTTTCGGCTTCGGCCTTCGGCATCTCAACGCGCCGATATTCGAGATTGCGTTTGACGAGGTCTTTCATGCGCTTTTCGATCTTCGACAGATCGTCGGGCGTGAAGCGGCCTTCGTCGCGCTGAAAGTCATAAAAGAATCCGCCGCGCGGATCATCCGACAGCGCCGGGCCAATGCCGAGTTTCGTGCCAGGGTAAAGATCAAGCACGGCAGCGGCGAGCAGGTGCGCGGTCGAATGGCGATAAATTTCCAGCGCATCCGGCGATTCGGGCGTGATCGCCTCGACGCTCTCGCCGGGTTGCAGTTGATAAGACAGGTCCACCGGGTCAGCCTGCCTGACGCCATCGCGGAAGAGACGAGCGGCCAGCGCGCGCTTTGCCGCGTCACGATCCTGCTGTTTGATGACCTCGAAAGCCGTCAGACCGGCGGATGACTGAACTGATGCTGCTTCGTGTGACTGATTCTGTATCTCGCTCACGGTACCAACCTGAGTTAGCGGCAAGACAGCCGGGACGCCTGTAGCCAGAAATCAATTTCAGATTTCAAATCAGATTTGAAATCCGCTGCTGCCATGGACAGTCCCAAAAGCTTTCTGTGATCCAGAGAGATCAGTGCTTCGGTAAGGTCCTACGTCAGCGGCTGACAGTGCAGAAGACGCTGCGAAAATCACGCCGGGCGGCGCATGATCGCAGCTACTTAGTTCGAGTCAGACAAAACTGTGTGAATCGCTTCTGCATTTCTGCCAACACTTCGGGAGCTGACGTTGAACTCACGGGCATAAAATCTCACACCCGGAATGGAAAATAGTAGGCTGGAGCGGATTTGAACCGCTGACCCCTACCGTGTCAAGGTAGTGCTCTACCCCTGAGCTACCAGCCTGAAGTCCACTTCCAAGAGGCGGCAAGGTAGCAGATCGTTTATCAGGCTGTCAAGCGCGGCTCCTGAGATAAAGCCGCGTCTGTTCTGAGCCTGAATCAGACCACACGATATTGGGACCGTTGGTCCAGTACCGCGCGCGTGAGCGAGCGGTGCCTGCGGTGAAGGCGACTCGCGGCAGACTACAACTCGCTCGCGCTCGCGGACTGGACCAGTGTGGCAGCAAACGAACAGGACGGCTTTAGTTTTCAGTCAGAACGTTGTAAGGTGGCAGGGTCAATCCCGTCTGTATCGGATCTGCAATTCATGCGATAAAGCAGAGTACGCTTCCCCCCCGGCGTCAACGATCAGAAAATCCAATCGAAGGAGGCATACGATGAATCTGCAAACTATTTTAGGTGATGCGCTCGGCGGCAATACCATCAGTCAGATGAGCCAGGTGCTTGGCGCGGACGAATCCACCACCAGCAACGCGGTGCAGGCGGCGCTGCCGATGCTGCTTGGTGCCCTGGCGCATAACAGTGCGACGCCTGAGGGCGCGTCATCGCTCGCTGGCGCGCTGGATCGTGACCACGATGGCAGCATTCTTGATGACGTGGCCGGTTTTGTCCTCAATGGCGGAGCCGGTGGCCAGGGCGCAGGAATTCTGGGCCACATTTTTGGCGGCAGTCAGTCGCAGGTCGAGCAGGGGCTGAGCCAGGCCAGCGGACTGGACGCGGGCAAGGTGACGCAGTTGCTGATTATGCTGGCGCCGATTGTGATGGGCGCGCTCGGACGGACGCAGCGACAGGAGGGACTCGGCCTCGGCGATCTGGCCGGGATGCTCGGCGGCGCGTCACAGCAGATGGGCGGCGGCTCATCAATGATGGGGATGCTCGCACAGATTATGGATTCCAATCGCGACGGCTCGGCAGTTGATGATGTCATGCGTCTGGTTGGCGGCTTTCTCGGCGGGCGACGGTAAGCATTCGCACCTGAACCGGTCAGTTTTCGTGGCATCTGAGTCTCAGATGCCACGAACAACCAGGTAAAATTCCGCAGCCTTCTTGCCCGCACTTCACGCGCTTTTTATAATTTCCGCGCAAGCTCAGAATGTTGTTGAATCCCTCCCGCCCGTTCTGTCCTGAGGATAGCCTGCCCCGACAACGGAACCGCACGGAAGCTCCAGCGGTTTACTCTTGTCCGTGTGTTCCGTGATCCCTCTTTCTTCCTGTTCGGGAAAGCTCAAATTGTGGCCGTGCGCAGCATCGCTTGCCGCATGGATCGGAGAATCGAGTCATGCTCATTGAGCGGGTTGATACATTCGAGGATTTCCAGCGGCTCAGACCGGCCTGGGACAACGTCTATCGGCGCGATCCTGAGGCGCAGTTCTTTCTCTCCTGGCAGTGGCTGGCCGGGGTCCTCGAAAACTATCCTGAGGAATGGCTGGCGCTGGTCGCGCGCGGCGCGGATGGTGCCTGCCTCGGCTTCCTGCCTTTGCAGTTGAAGACCGTCTGGAGCAAAAGCCGCCAGCAACTGCGCAACGAACTGCACTTCGCCGGACGGCTGTTCTGGGCGGACTATGGCGGCATCCTCTGCCTGCCGGAGCATGAAGAAGCCGTTCTAAAGGCCTTTGCCGAACGCCTCAGACAGATGAACTGGTCGCATTTCTATCTGAAGGGATTTCGCATCTCCGACCGGCGCTATGAGCTGT
>CAYWDW010000676.1:1749-3534 GCA_964457105.1 uncultured Heliobacteriaceae bacterium | reverse complement strand
GGTCCGCTCTATCACTCCACAGCAATCAATCTGACAGGCAACCTGCAACAGATGCCAGAGCCTGCGCACACGGCCACCTGCACACTGCCTCCGCAAAAACTGTTTGTGGGCCGCGCTCAGAAACGGAAAGAGATTCACGACAAGTTAAAGACATCGGGGACCGTGTGTGTAGTCAGCCTCAGAGGTATCCCTGGAGTTGGAAAGAGTTCACTGGCGTTGCAGGCGGCTTATGAATTTGCTGAACTTTTTCCAGACGGACGATACTGGATTGACCTGCGCGGCAATGATGAGACAGCAGAGACTGGCAAACTGGCGCTGTTGCTCGGCGTGACCAATCCAGAACAATTGAAAGGCGGTTTCGAAGTTCTGTGTGGCCTGATGAAAAGCAGGCTGGCCAACAAGCGGGTGCTGCTGGTGGTGGATAATGCCGAAGAGCTGGCACAGCGTGACCGCCGCAGGCTTGAGGCGCTGTGCCTTGCGCCCCCGGCCCGGACAATTATCACGAGTCGCCTCTCACTGGCTTCGTTCGACGAAATCAAGGTTGATGTGTTTGATGACACAGAGGCACTTGACCTGTTTCGGGAACTGGGGCTGGACGTGGACGCGGCGCGCGAGGACGCGGTGAAACTGGCCGTACGGCTGGGGCGGCTGGCTCTGGCGCTCGACATTACAGCCCGCCGAATGCGACTTACCGGCCAGAGTTTCGCACTGGCAAAGCAGGAACTGGAACAGGCGCCCGATCTTGTCACCAGGCTGGCGCTGCCACTCAACAACACGGCTGACGGCTCAGTCGCTGAATCGTTTGCCTTATCCTACCGCATGCTCGATCCAACATTGCAGACGGTCTTTCACGCGCTCGGACTGTGCGCGGAAACGGGCGCAACAGCCGCTGCCATTGCGCGAATGAGCGGGCTGACACCGGACGATGTGACGCAGCAGCTGATGGCGCTGAGCTGGTTGTCAGTAGCCGATTTTCAGGCGAATCGGGCAGAATTACATCCACTGCTGCATCTTTATGCAAAGCAGCGGGCGCTCCGGCATCCTGAGCCGGCGGAAAAGATGGTGGGCCAGCACGTCAGATATTATGGGGACGAGATTGGTGGGAATTACCAGCGTGCAATCAATGATGACAACGCGGACAAGCAGATGCCGCTGGAGCAGATCAAAGCGGACGAAGCCAATGTGCGACTGGCTCAGGTCCGGGCGCTGGAAGGTGATTTTCCTGACCAGCAACTCGCGCTGCGTGTCAGTGTCAATCTGCAAGCCTACTGGCAACTGCGAGATGAACCGGCCTTGTACGACTGGATGCATCAAACGCTGCGACTGGCAGAAAGCGCCCAGCAACCACAGTATCAGGCCAACGTGCTGAAGGCCATCGGCGATGTCCAGTCGTTTCGGGACGATAAGGACGCGGCGCTCACGTCTTACGACCAGGCACTCACGCTCTTCACTCAGGTCGGAGACAAACTCGGTCAGGCCAACGTGCTTCAGGCCATCGGCGATGTCCAGTCGTTTCGGAAAGAGATGGACGCGGCGCTCACGTCTTACGACCAGGCACTCACGCTCTTCACTCAGGTCGGAGACAAACTCGGTCAGGCCAACGTGCTGAAGGCCATCGGCGATGTGCAGCAGTTCCGCGATGACAGAGATGCGGCGCTCAAGTCCTACGACGAAGCTCTGCGGCTCTTCACTCAGGTCGGAGCCAAACTCGGTCAGGCCAACGTGCTGACGGCCATCGGCGATGTGCAGCAGTTCCGCGATGACAGAGATGCGGCGCTCAAGTCC
>CAYWDW010000676.1:0-1649 GCA_964457105.1 uncultured Heliobacteriaceae bacterium | reverse complement strand
CTACGACGAAGCTCTGCGGCTCTTCACTCAGGTCGGAGCCAAACTCGGTCAGGCCGGCGTGCTTCTTAGTGTGGGCAGGATGAACGATGACGCCGATTCGTTTGAGCAGGCGGTTGCTTTGTATGAAAAGATTGGCGATACCTACAGCATCGCGCGCGGCAAATATTACTTTGCGCTGTCATTGATCAGGAATGGCTCCACCGCGCAGGCAAGGATGTTGCTGTCTGAAGCTCGGTCAGGTTGGGCAAAGATCAACTTTAACCCTGGGATAGATCTGATTGACCAGGAACTCAGCAAGCTGGCTGACCAATGAACGAACAGGAAAAACAACAACTGACCTCACAGGGCTGGCTCATCCTCGAAGGTTTTGCTGCGCCCGAACTGCGGCTGAAACTTTGTCAGCGGACGGATGAACTGCTTGACGAACTCGGCGAGCGGGCAGGCTTTGAATTCAAACAGGAACCGCAGACGCTGCGGCTGGCGAATCTGGTTGATTACGATGATCTCTTCAGCGCAATCATCGCGCTGCCCGAAATTCTCGACGGCGTGCGGTGTGTGCTGGGGCCGGAGTTCAAGCTTTCGAGTCTCAACTATCGCGCGGCGCTGCCGCATTCAGACTGGGTTCAGCCGTTGCATTGCGACGCGGGCGCGGTGCCGGATGAACAGGGCTTTTCGGTCTGCAATGTGATCTGGCTGCTCGATGATTTCACGACTGAGAATGGCGCGACGCGGCTCGTGCCTGGCACTCATCGCGCAGGCCGCCTGCCACAGGACGCGCTCGCCGATCCGGCGGCCCCGCATCCCGACGAAATTCTGATCACCGGCAAAGCCGGAACCGTCGTCGTGATGAACACGCATCTGTGGCACGGCGGCACGGCCAATCGCACCGACAAACCGCGCCGCGCGCTGCACAGTTTTTACTGCCGCCGCGACAAACCGCAGCAGCAGTATCAGAAACAACTCCTCCGCGCTGAAACGCAGCAGCGGCTGAGTCCCGAACTGCGCTGGCTGCTCGCGCTCGACGATCCGCTCAACGATGAACTCTGCGCGCAGATGACCGGGATGAGCGGGTTTATGAAATGAACGAGAGCTGAAACGATGCTGCACCTGGCGCTGATCGAACCGGAAATTCCGCCGAATACGGGCAACATTGCGCGGATGTGCCTGGCCACTTTCACGCCGCTGCACCTGGTCGGGCGGCTCGGCTTTCGCACCGATGACAAGGCGGTGAAACGAGCCGGGCTGGATTACTGGCCGGAAGTGGACATTCGTTATCACCGCGACGTTGAGGCGTTGCAGGCGGCGCTGCCGCAAAGTCGCCTGCTCTATTTCACAACAAAAGCCGAACGGCTTTACACCGATTTTCAGTTTGCCGCCGGTGACTGCCTGGTGTTCGGGCGCGAAACGCGCGGGTTGCCGGAAGAATTGCTCCGTGCCAATGCGGATCGCTGTCTGACGATTCCCATGCCCAACCCGCGCGTGCGGTCGCTCAACCTGGCGACGGCGGCGGGGATCGTGCTGTATGAAGCCTTCAGGCAGATTGGCTTTCCGCAACCGACAGCGGAACAGTACCGGGAGCGGTAGCGACCTGGTTTTCTGCCAGGCACCGCTCACGTCAGCACCAGGTCGCTACCGCTCCCGGTACTGTT
>CAYWDW010000675.1:0-3535 GCA_964457105.1 uncultured Heliobacteriaceae bacterium | reverse complement strand
CGGTCACCCGGAGAACGGCGCCGGGATCGCGCAGGGTCCAGCCCTGAGGCAGCAATGGCATTGAATGAAGATGTTCAGGAATTATTTTTCAGACGGGCAGATCATTCTTTCCTGCGGTGCCTCTTCAGCCCTGAATTTTCAGGGAGAATGTTCTCTGAGCGGGTCTCTCAGGCTGACGGATTCACTGAGTCGTGTTTTAATCGCACCTGACGAAAAGGCCGTTCCCCGCTTCCTTGACAAAGCCGACCGGCGTGCCAATAATGCCTGCCCTTCACTCTGAATGGCTAACTTCCCAACAGAAACTGAACGTCAGAAACTCTGATGTGCGCCGCTGAAAATTCTGCCTGACTTTCCCGTTCAGTTGTTGAAATCAAGGAATCCCTGGACATGTCAGCATCACCATCAGCTCTTGCCAGCACTGAAATCCCGGAACTGAAACTGTTACGCCGGGGCAAGGTCCGCGATGTTTACGAAGCGGATGCCGACACCCTGCTGATCGTGGCGACAGATCGCATTTCCGCTTTTGACTGCATTCTGCCCAATGCCATCCCTTATAAAGGCCAGGTGCTGACGCAGCTTTCACGCTTCTGGTTTGATCGCTTCGCGCCGCTCGTGTCGCAGCATCTGATTGCCAGCCGCGTCAGCGAATTTCCGGCCTCGTTGCGTGAGCGTCTGTCAGCGGCCTCGCAACGCGCCTTGTCCGGTCGTTCATCGCTGGCTTACCGGGCTGAAGTCGTCCCGTTCGAATGTGTCGTGCGCGGCTATCTGGCCGGTTCAGGCTGGAAGGACTATCAGCAGACCGGCAGCGTGTGCGGCCACCATCTGCCCGCCGGATTGCCGGAATCAGCCCGCCTGCCGGAACCCATCTTTACTCCGGCCACCAAGGCTGAAGCGGGACACGATATTAACGTTTCGGTGGCCGACATGGCCCAGGTCATCGGCGCGGAACGGGCGCGCGAACTGGAAACAATCAGCCTGCAGCTTTACCGCGAAGCATCCGCCTGGGCGGCTTCACGCGGCATTATCATCTGCGATACCAAATTTGAGTTTGGCATCAGGGCCGGACGGCTCATGCTCATTGATGAAGTGCTGACCCCTGATTCGTCCCGCTTCTGGCCTGCCGATCAGTATGCCCCTGGCGGCCCACAGCCTTCGTTCGACAAACAGTTCGTGCGGGACTATCTTGAAACCCTGACGTGGGACAAACGGCCTCCGGCCCCTGAACTGCCCGCGGAAGTCGTCAGCGCCACGACGATGAAATACCTGCAGGCTTACCGCCTGCTGACTGGCCGCGACCTGGCCGATGACCTGAGCCGTGAACCGGCAGCATCATAGCGTCCGACAGGAGTCACCCCAATGAAAGCCGAACTTGAATCGCTCGTGGAGCAGATGATCAGCCGGGGAATTCTGTATGAAGAGGCGGTCCGGGAGTTCGAAAAGAAATTTATTCTTAATGTCCTGGCTCGGCATAACCATAATCTCTCCAAAGCCGCTACCACCCTCGGCATTCACCGCAACACGCTCAGCAAGCGCATTGAGGAATACGAACAGAAACCCCGGATCCACACCAATGGTCACGCCCACAAACAGATTGCTCCCCGCCGCCGTCGTCAGAAATAAAATGGCCTGCCGCTGCCCACAGACAAATCCTGCAACTTGCTGTTGACAGATAATTCAGCCCTGACTAGAATTGGCACTCCCTCGCAGCAAGTGCTAAATAGTCTGACGATCTTATTGGCAACTTTCCCTGGTAAGGCAGCCTGAAGTTTTGCTGCCCGCTGCGACGGGAGGTCTTTTCCAAACCAATCAACCAAAGTAACGGAAGGAGTTAACAGAAATGGCAAGCAATATCCGTCCGCTCAACGACCGCATTATTGTCCGCCGGTTTGAAGAGCAGGAACAGATGCGCGGTGGTCTTTACATCCCTGACACTGCCAAGGAAAAACCGCAGGAAGGCGAAGTGATCGCCGTAGGCCAGGGCAAGCTGCTCGAAAACGGCACCCGCGTCCCGATGGATGTCAAACCTGGTGATCGCGTCCTGTTCGGCAAATATGCCGGAACCGAGATCAAACTTGACGGTGAAGAGTATCTGATCCTGCGCGAAGATGACGTCCTCGGCGTGATTGAAGGCGCTTCGAAAAAGGCAGGCAAGTAATTCAAAGCGCACCCTGCGGGGCGGCGCTTTTTATGTGACCGGCAACAGAGGCCGGAGAGTTTTTCAGCCCGGCGAGACTTTGCCGGGCAGGGATTGAAACAAGGAGAATTCAAGATGGCTAAACAGGTAATTCACGGCGAAGATTCGCGGCAGGCGATCCTGCGTGGTGTCAATCAGCTCGCCGATGCAGTGGCAATCACGCTTGGCCCGAAAGGCCGCAATGTGGTTATTGACAAGAAATTCGGTTCGCCCACGATCACCAAGGACGGCGTGACGGTGGCCAAGGAGATCGAACTGAAGGAACCGCTCGAAAACATGGGCGCGCAGATGGTGCGCGAAGTCGCTTCCAAGACTTCAGACGTGGCCGGTGACGGCACGACCACCGCGACCGTGCTGGCCCGCGCTATTTTCAAGGAAGGCGTCAGAACTGTTGCCGCCGGCGCCAACCCGATGGCGCTCAAGCGCGGCATCGAAAAGGCGGTTGAGAAGGCTGTCGAAACCATCCACAGCATGTCCAAGCCGGTCAAGAAGGGCGAAGCGATTGCCCAGGTCGGCACGATTTCGGCCAACGGCGATCAGACCATCGGCGGCATCATCGCTTCAGCGATGGACAAGGTCGGCAAGGATGGCGTCATCACGGTTGAGGAATCCAAGTCGCTCGAAACCTCGCTCGAAGTGGTCGAAGGCATGCAGTTTGATCGCGGCTACCTGTCACCTTATTTCGTGACCGACCCGGAGCGCATGGAATGCTCGCTCGAAAACGCGCTGATTCTGCTCAATGAAAAGAAGATCAGCTCGATGAAGGATCTGCTGCCGCTGCTCGAACAGGTGGCGCGTCAGGGCAAACCGTTCCTGATTATCGCTGAAGATGTCGAAGGCGAAGCCCTCGCCACGCTCGTCGTCAACAAGCTGCGCGGCACGCTGCAGGTTTGCGCCGTCAAGGCGCCGGGCTTCGGTGATCGGCGCAAGGCGATGCTCGAAGACATTGCCATTCTGACCGGCGGCAAGGTGATCAGCGAAGACCTCGGCATCAAGCTTGAAAACGTCAAGCTCGAAGACCTGGGCCGCGCCAAGAAAGTCACCGTGGACAAGGACAACACGACCATCGTTGAAGGTTCCGGCAAGCAGGGCGACATTCAGGGCCGCGTGCAGACCATTCGTCGTCAGATCGAAGAAACCACTTCGGATTACGACCGCGAAAAACTTCAGGAACGCCTCGCCAAACTCGTCGGCGGCGTTGCCGTCATCAAGGTCGGCGCAGCCACCGAAACCGAACTGAAGGAAAAGAAGGCTCGCGTTGAAGACGCGATGCACGCCACGCGCGCGGCTGTCGAGGAAGGCATTGTCCCCGGCGGCGGCGTGACCCTGGTTCGTGCGGCG
>CAYWDW010000674.1:0-3540 GCA_964457105.1 uncultured Heliobacteriaceae bacterium | reverse complement strand
GGTCAATCGGAAATCCGGTTGTCGTGATCGCGCACGCGCCAAGCGGATTGCGGTTGACCGTACCGAAGGCGGCCCTGAAACGTCCGAGGTCGCGGGTAATGAATTCAATTGCGGCGGACAGGTAATGCGCGAGCGTCGTCGGCTGTGCCGGTTGCGTGTGCGTGTGCGCGGGCATGACGGTGCAAAGATGCTGACGCGCCAGTTTTATCAGGGCGGCGCGCAGGGCGCTCAGGTCATCAACCGTCAGCAGAATCTCTTCGCGCAGTTTCATCCGGTACATCGTCACGTCAATGTCGTTGCGGCTGCGCGCAATGTGCAGCTTGCCGGCGACCTCTTCGCCGATCAGCGCCGACAGTTCACGTTCGACATAGAAATAAAGGTCTTCAACCGTGCCGTCATACTTCGCCGCGCTGATCTTTTTCAGATCCAGCCGGTCCAGCCCGCGCAGAATCGCGCGCGCATCAGCAGGCGAAATGATCTTGCGTTCGGCCAGCATCAGCGCGTGTGCGTAATGAATGTGCATCAGCGGTTGCAGAAAGTATTTCTGCCCGTCAGCAAAGTTGTGAGTGAGAACACTGGCCGAATAAACAGGTGCAGGAAAACGTTCGGAAGCTTCTTTCGGACTCATGGAGAAAATTGAAAGCCACAAAGCCACACACAGCAGCACTAAATCAGAACACAAGAGACTCGGACAGTGGAATTCACCACAGAGGCCGCAGAGGCACACAGAGGAGACCAGATTTGATGTCCTCTCTGTGAACCTCTGTGGCCTCTGTGGTGAATTTGTGTTCCATCGTTGCGCGTCTCAATTCAGGATGAATCTCTCATCTTTGTGCCGCTTCGGGTGGCTGCGTGGATGGAAAGATCAGAAGTTGAATTTGAAACCCATCTGGAACTGACGGCTGTCAAGCGCGGTCGGATTACGGGTAGTGAAATCCGGCAGCGGCGCCGACAGCACGCCATTGGCATCGGTCGTCACGACGCTGTTGACTGAGAAGATGCTGCGATGGTTGAAGACGTTGACGAACTCACCGAAGACTTCAGCATTGAAGCGTTCGGTGAAACGAATGAACCGTGAATAGCGCAGGTCCACATTGAACTGCACGGGCGTGTTGCCGGTGTTGCGTCCGATGAACAGCGGGCGGTCTGAGCCGGACACGCCGTCCCGGTTCAGGTCCTGATTTGAAGTGATATTGAACGTCTCGCCGCTGTTGGCAATCAGAATCACGCCGACCTGATTATCGTTGACCAGCCGGTTCATAAAGGCGTTTTCAATTTTGAAGGTCGGGCGACCGACAAAGCTGAACACGAAGGTATGCCGCTGATCGGCGAGCGAATTGCCCCGGTCGCGGCGGCGATTGGTCGGGTCAGAGAGCACCAGCGTCGAAGCGGCCACGAGGTTCTGTTCCGGCGCGTCGTCAATCGAATGCGACCAGGTGTAATTGGCGCTGAACTGATAACCATTGGCAAAGCGTTTGGTCAGCGTCAGCACTCCGGCGGTGTAATCAGAGTTGCCGACTGATTCAGCCACCAGCACGTTGTTGAAATTCGGATAGAGCCGCGTTGCCGCGCTGATGGTCGTGCTGAAGATGGGCCGCCCGTCAGCCAGCGTGCCGGTCGGATTGATCGGGTTGAGGTTGCGATAGACCGGAATGTGGTTGCCGCGCGAATGGATTGCGCCAAGCGTGATTGAATAGTTCGCTGACAGCGCCTGCTCAACCTGCACGTTGGTGTGAAAGGCGTACATATTGGCGAAATCCGGCGCGACTCCGGTGATGCTCTGACGCGGCGGCGTCACGCCCGGCGGCAGCGAGCCGAGCGTCCCCGGAAAGGCCGGCGCGCCCGGACTGGTCGGACTGAAACTGTAATTCAGAAAGACCGGGCTGCCGTTGCCCTGCAGGGCGCGGCGGTAAATATCAATCATCGGCGGATCGTAATAGAGTCCGGCGCTCGCGCGAATCACCGTCGGGCGGTCGCCCTCGTGCAGGCCGTAAACGATGCCGAGGCGCGGCGCGATGTTGTTCTTGTCGACATTGAAATTCTGTGACAACGCCAGCGGCGATGTTTGAAGCGCCTGCGGCACATCGTAAAGATCGTACCGCAGCCCGTAATTCAGTTTCAGGCGCGGCGTCACCTTCCAGTCATCCTGCGCGAACAGGTGATAGTAAAAAGTCTTGTATTCAATTGTCGGAACACCGATGGCTTCGGTGTATTGCGTGTAACCGCGCGGCGTCGTGCCGTTCTTGGCCGCAAGGTAAGCCGCGACGTTCGGGAACGTGTATTGTGCAAAGGCGCGCGACACACGTTCATCCCTGACGATGTTGACGCCGCCGCCGAATTTCATGGTGTGCCGACCTTTGGTCAGCGTCAGGTTGTTGAGAATCTGATTTGACACCTGCAGCGGCTGCACCAGGTCATCAGTCGGCGCGCCGAAATTGGCGACGCCCGCAATCGCCAGCGTCAGCCCCTGACCTGAATTGCTGTTGGCCAGGTTCTGCGATTTGCGCCGCGCATACTGATACCGGAATTCGTTGAGCAGTTCCGGCGAAAGCGTGGAAATCACCTGCACGCCGAGCGAATCCGAAACATCCACGAAATCAATGCTGCGTTGCAGCGTGTTGAGGCCGCCCGCAATGTTGTTGGGCGACGTGTTGCGGAAGAGATTGTAGCGCCCGCTCAGGCGATGCTGATTGCTCAGTTGCACGTCGCTGCGCACAATGAAAAAGTTGACGCGCTGCGCCGCCGGAATCGAACCGGGGAAGGCATCCTGCGGCACGCCAGCGGCAAGGAGCGCCGTCTTGTTGGCGTCGCTGATGGTCACGACGCGCTGCGGTTCGCCGGCCAGATCGCGGGTCACTCGTTCGTAACCGGAATAAAAATGCCAGCGGTCTTTGACGAGCGGTCCGCCAATGGCTCCGGTGAAATCATTAACCACCGCAGGCGGGCGCGGAATGCCGCCGTAAAAGAATGGTCGCGCTGAAAACGGCGTGCGACGAAAACGATAACTCGCCGAGCCGTGATAACTGTTGGTGCCTGACGGCGTGACGGCGTTCATAATCAGGCCGGGCGTGTTGCCGAATTCAGCGGCGAAGCCGTTGGTGACAAGCTGCACTTCGCTGACGAAGGCTTCAGAAATCGGCATCAGGCGAATGCCCGCGCGGTCGGTCTGCGTGTTGTTGTTGCCGTCAAGCTGATAATTGGTGCGGCGCGCGTAACCATTGGCATTGATGCGCGGCACGCCGAATTCAGCGTTGGGTCGGCCTGTCACGTTCGCCTGCAGCAGCGAGAAGTTATAGGGATTGCGCGACACGAGCGGCAGGTTGCGCACTTCCCTTTCGTTCATCACGCGGCCCAGATCAATTTTGGCGACATCGGCAATCGGCGCGTCTGAAGTGATCGTAATCTGTTCGGTCACGCCGCCGGTTTCAAGGCGCAGGTCAATCGTCGCGGTCTGGCCCGTGGTCAGCGTCACGCCTTCGCGGGTCAGCCGCTTGAAGCCCGGCGCTTCGACCGTGATGCGATAAGTGCCGAGCGGCAGCA
>CAYWDW010000673.1:382-3546 GCA_964457105.1 uncultured Heliobacteriaceae bacterium | reverse complement strand
TGGTTTCATTTTGTCTGGAGCCAAGATGAATCACCCTCTCTTCGACAAACTGCAATGCCTTACTCAGCAGCAGGCTGTAGATCACCTCTCCGGCCTCAACGCGCCGCAGCGCGAGGCTGCCGCCATTACCGAAGGCCCGGTGCTGATCCTGGCCGGAGCCGGATCAGGCAAAACGCGCGTCATCACTTTTCGCATTGCGCATCTGATTGAAAGCGTCGGCGTGCGTCCTGAAAACATTCTTGCCGTGACCTTCACCAACAAGGCGGCAGGCGAAATGAAGGAACGCATCAACAAGCTGCTCGCCGGTTATTACGAGGGCGGCAATCGCAGTGGCGCGCCGCTGCTTTCGACGTTTCACTCGCTCTGCGTGCGCATTCTGCGGCGCGACATTGAAAAGCTCGACAAGGGCTACACGCGCTCATTCACGATCTATGACACCGACGATCAGCAGAAACTGATCAGGGGCATTCTGAAGGAGATGGGCGTTGGCGACGACAAGCAAATCAGCGTGCGCTCAGTTCAGTCCGCGATCAGCGCCGCCAAAAATCGCGGCGAAGACCCGCAGCTTTATGCCGCCAAATCGGAATACGGCGATGAACGCCGCGAACTGATCGCCCGCGTCTTCAGGGCCTATGAACAGCGCCTGCAATCGGCGAATGCAGTTGATTTCGATGACCTGCTGATTCGCACCGTGCAACTGCTCCGGCATTCAGCCGAAACGCGCGAGTACTATCACCAGCGTTTTCGCCATGTCATGGTTGATGAGTTTCAGGACACCAACGGCATTCAGTACGCACTCGTGCGCCTGATTGTCGAAGGCAGCTATGCCGGTCGCTCGACGCAGCGCGGCGAGCAACTGCCTGCTGACTTCTGGCAGAACCGCAGTCTGTGCGTGGTGGGCGATGACCAGCAAAGCATCTACGGGTGGCGCGGCTCTGATTTCAAAATCATTCTTGGTTTCCAGCACGATTACGCCAACGCGAAAGTCGTCAAGCTCGAAGAGAATTATCGTTCGACGAAACGCATTCTTGAAGCGGCCAACAAGGTCATCGCCAACAACACCGAGCGCATTGACAAGACGCTCTATTCAGGCGGCGCTGAAGGCGAGCGCATCCGGTACGCGCAGGTCTTTGACGGCGATGCCGAAGCGCGCTTCGTCGTGCAGAAGATTGAAGATCACCTGCGCCGCGAACCCGATTTGCGCGCCGCCGTGCTGTATCGCACCAACGCGCAATCGCGTCAGTTTGAAGAGGCCTGTCGCCGCGCCGGACTGAGTTACAACCTGGTCGGCGGCTTCAGCTTTTATGAACGCGCCGAAGTCAGGGACATCATCGCGTATCTGAAAGTGGCGCTGAACACGCACGACGACATTGCGCTGTTGCGCGTCATCAATTCGCCCGCGCGCGGCATCGGCAAATCAACGCTCGATGATCTGGAACACCGCGCCAGGGATTTTGGCGTCTCGTACTGGGAAACCATCAGCATCGTCATCGAGCAGAACCTGCTGCCCGCGCGCCCGGTCAATGCGCTGAAATCCTTCCGCGAAATCATCACGCGCCTCAGTCAGCGCGCCAGCAGCGAGAGCGAAAAACTTTCAGACATCGCCAGGGCCGCCGTCATTGACACCGGTTATGAACGCGCGCTGAAGGCCGAAAACACCGAGGAAGCCGAAGCCCGCCTGCTCAACCTCGAAGAACTGGTCAACGCCGCCGCTGAAGCCGAAGAGCAGGCCGAAACCCTGCGCGATTTTATTGATCACGCCGCGCTCGTCGCCGACACCGATCAGCTTGACGCCGCCGCGCAGGTCACGCTGATGACGATGCACGCCGCCAAGGGGCTGGAATTTCCGCTCGTGTTCATTGCCGGACTTGAGGAAGGCATCTTCCCGCATTCCAGAGCGCGCGAAAGTCAGAGCGACCTGGAAGAAGAACGCCGACTGCTGTATGTCGCCATCACGCGCGCTGAAAAATATCTTTACGTCACGCACGCCATTCGTCGCCGCGTTTACGGCGAAGAGACGCCCGCCGAACCGTCGCGCTTTCTGCGGGAGTTTCCGCTGGAACTGATCGAAGACATTTCATCAGGCCCAAGCTGGCTGCGTTTTGCCAATAAAACTGCCGTGTCGGAAAACCGCCCGAATCTGCGCGTGCTGACCAGCGATGCAGATTACCAGGTTGAATACGACGATGAATACCGCCGCTACAGTTCAGGCAGTTCACGCTCCGGTTCAGCTTACGGATCGAAGTTCAAATCAGGCTCATCCGCGTCAGCTTACGTGCCACCCTCGTCACCGAAGCGCACGGGCAGTTACGGCGGAAAGAGTTACAACAACACCGACAGCGTGCGCGAATTTTTTGCCCGGCAGGGGAAAAAGATTGATGACTCGGCCACTGCCGAAAGCACCGACCCGAAACCCGTCAGCAGTAAAACCAGCGTCTCAGGCTTTCGCGCCAACATGCGCGTGCGCCACGCCAGGTATGGCCAGGGCTTGATCGTCAAAGTCGAAGGCGATGGCGAAGACGCCAAACTGACCGTGAACTTTCCGGGTTACGGGACGAAGAAACTGATTGCGAAGTATGCGGGGCTGGAGAAACTGTAAGGACGCAAGCGATTGACTGTCTCAGCCAGCCACTTCTACACTCTGTTCAGTTTCTGACAAGGGAGGAAGTGAGTATGAATATTTCTTTGACTCCTGAACTTGAGCAAATGATCAATCAGAAAGTCAGCAGCGGGATGTACCATTCGCCGCTCGCGGTTATCCGCGAAGCTCTGCATCTGCTTGATCAGCAGGATGAACTACAGCAGGCGCGACTTGATGAAATGCGTCAGCAGATTGCCGCCGGGCTGGAACAGCTCAAACGTGGCGAAGGCATGCCGGGCGAACAGGTCTTTGAAGAGTTGCGACAAAAGAGTCAGCAGCGGAGACAGGAAAGCCAATGAAAGATTTCATTCTTTCGCCGCTGGCCCGGCAGGATCTCAACGACATCTGGGAGTACATTGCGGAAGATGACATTGACGCCGCCGACCGTGTGCGCAAATACACGAAGCCATCCTGCGCGTGATTCTGATGCCAGCCATCGGCCATCTGCGTGAAGACCTGACCGACGAGCCACTGCGTTTCTGGCCCGTGCGCCGCTATCTGATCGTTTACCGCCCCGACAGTG
>CAYWDW010000673.1:0-372 GCA_964457105.1 uncultured Heliobacteriaceae bacterium | reverse complement strand
TCCGAGTCCTTAGCGCGTACCGGGATGTGAAAAAGCTTCTGCAATAACTCAGCCCCTTTTATCCGCCGGAGCATTATGTCCACAGTTGTGGTTGTCAGAAAAATTGCAAAATTTGCGGGCTTGGAGATGCTGTAACAAAGGAAAGAATTATGAGGCTCCTGAAAACTCTCACCCTGCTGTCTCTGACCGGGGCGATTGCAATCATCGGGATCAACACGGCCCGTGCCTGGCCAGCCTCGTTCAGACAGGATTCTTCACCGCAAGCTGAAAAGGCTGGCGGACTCCTGCTCCCCGTCACTGTCCTGGGCAGGGATTACAAACTGGCTGGTGATCTGCCTCAGAACTGGTTCACAGTTTTCATTGATAAAGTTC
>CAYWDW010000672.1:0-3546 GCA_964457105.1 uncultured Heliobacteriaceae bacterium | reverse complement strand
GGACAAACGGTCAAGATTAACGATCTGGTCAAACTCTAAGGATTCGCTGAAGGTCTAACTACAAGGTCAGATGCTGAAGCAATTTGATGTTTGGGTATTGGCTGCCAATGGCGTTGAAAAGGCGTTCGTCGCTTGTCACAAACTCGCAACTCTGCTCAAGGGCGAGCGCCAGGTAAAGCGAATCGTAAACAGAGCGATAATGCTCCTGTGCTATCGCCAAAGCACGGGGGGCCAGCGCGGTCGAAGAGACGAGTGGCAAATTGATGGCGAGCAGATCATTCAAGTTGTCAGCGGCTTCTTGAGCGGTCAGATCATTGCGCGCGGCACGCTTCCAGAAAACGTTGGTGACTTCGGCGATCAGCAAATCAGGAGCGGTTAATTCTATCGCCTGTTGTTGATATTGTTCGAGCAATTGTCTGGCGTTGTCGCTGTGTAGTTCGCTCAGAAACCATTTGACTGCGATGCCGGCATCAATGACGTAACGATTCATTCCAACTCCTGTTCGCGGCCTTCACGGATGAGGTCGGCGCTGTCTGACAAAACGCCACAACGTTGGAAGATGGCATTGCGCCGCTGGTCAATGCGTGCCAGTAATTCGGAAGGGAAACGCAGCGTCGTTGAGCTTGCTCCATTACTTTCGGGTTCAATCGTCAAACGCACCTTAGTGTGTTCAGGTAATTCAGGCAGAGGTTTTAGCAACTTCATAATGCCTGCTTCATAAATGGCTTCCGCAATGATGCTCATAACTTTTCTCCTCGCGCCAAATTGTAACATTCCGACTCGGGGCTGAATAGTTTGGTAGTAACTGTATTGGAGTTAACGATGCGTCATCCTTTCTTGTTAATTTTGCTCATCACGCAAACTGTTTTTGCGTCACAGCCAAACACGTCAGCCTCACTGCCCGCCGCTTATTTCCCGTTGCTTGAAGCAGGTACGGCCAAAGTCGAGCGACATCTGAATGCCACGCCGAACGCCGATTTGAAAGCCCTCGAAGCAGACATCAGCGAGTGGCGGCATCTTCCGTATGCCATCCTCGCGCCTGCGGTGCTGTACGCGAAACGGCATCCAAAGAATGCGCGCTATCACGATCCCAAAATGCTGGCGCTGGCCTTGCGCATTGGCGATCTGCTGGCGAGCGAACACGAGCGCGGTATGTTTGAGTCGCGCGGCGACAGCGATTGGGACACGGCGCTGTGGCTCGAAGCCTATCGTTTGCTCGAACGCGAACTCGGCGCGGCGCGGCGCGCGCGCTGGGCGAAAGCGATCAAGGAAAACATCGCGCTGCTGGTGGCCGATGCCAAAGACCGCGTTGATTTCCCGTGGTATCACTCGCCGTACATCGGCACGTCGCCGAATCATTACGCGCAATGGGCAGCGTTGTTAATGCTCGGCGGCATCACGTTTGGCGATAAGGATTGGGAGCAACTCGGCAACCGCATCCTGCGACGTTTTGCGATGACCGATCAATCGCCTGATGGCTTCTGGGGCGAGCATAATCGCGCGGGGCCGACCGTTGGCTACAACCATCTGACGCTGACGGGCGTGGCGTTGTATTACGAATACAGCAAAGACCCGGCGGCCTTGAAGGCGCTGCGGCGGTCGCTCGACTTTCACAAAAACTACACGTTTCTCGATGGCACGCCCGTAGATGTGGTCAATGACCGCAATCGGCATTGGGGCGTGAGTTCGTGGGGGCAGTTTGCGTTTTCGCATTTCAGCGATGGGCGCGGCTATGCGGCGTTTCTGGCTTCGCAATTCAAACCGGAAACCATCGGCGCAGGTGATTTGGGACGACTCGCACAGGACGCGCTGTATTTTCACGAAGGCACGATGACGCCTGCGCCGCAGCAATTGCCGCGTTATGCGCACCAAATGATGATTCCCGCTGGCGTGCGCAAAACCGGCGCGTGGCAGGTGGCTTATTCGGGCATCATGAATTCGCAGGCCATCAACAGTCAGTTTTATCTCGACCGGCAAGGCCATCTCAGCATTTTTCACCAACAACTTGGGTTGATTATCACGGGCGCGAATTCCAAACGACAGCCGGAACTCGCCACGTTTTCCGAAAAGCTGCCGGGGCAAACGGTTCACATGCCGATCAGCACGCGCTTGCAGATGAGCGCCGCGCAGGATCGGCTGTCGCTGGCCTACAACACATTCTTCAGCGATTTGTATGTGCCAACGCCGAGCGCGCGCGCCTTGTCGTTGCGCTTTGTGATTACGGGGCGCGGGCGTCCGGCAGATGAACCAACGCTGACGCTGCAATTGTGCCTGCACGCGGGCGAGACGCTGGAAACGGGCGCAGGCCAGAAAATCAAACTCGGTGCGGAGCGCATCGCATTACAAGACCTCGGCGGCTGGATCAGTCATCACGGTTGGAGATTGAAAGTTGATCCGACCGCGAAATTGGTGTGGCCGGTCTATCCGCATAATCCTTACGCCGACGCGCCGGAAACCAATATTCAATATGCCGTCGGCGCATTGAGCGTGCCGCTGCGGTTGAAGTCGCAAGCAGGTCGCTACATTCGCACGAACGAGCAGGAGATTACGTTTGTGCTGGAGGCGCAATGAGCGGCATCAGTTTTCTCATCCACGAAGTCACACGAAGCAACACGAAGTTTTTCGACAGGATGGACAAGATTTTCGCAAGATTATCCAAGCCAATTCAATCCATCACCTATCTTGTCAATCCTGTCTATTTATTCTTCTTCGTGTCGCTTCGTGTGACTTCGTGGATGAGAATTGTTTGCGGATTGACTATCTTGTGGCTGCCTTGCGCTGTCGCGGCGCAACGACCTTTCTTTGACCGCACGCATCAATCTCAGGTCTTCGGCGAGGCGCGCAATTACCGCATCTTTCTGCCGCCCGATTACGCGAGCAGCAAACAAGCCTATCCGGTGATTTATTACTTTCACGGCCACAGCGACCGCTACACGCTCGAACGTTATGACGAAGGCAAAGACACCGTGCCGAAGATTGCGGCCTTCGTCGCCGCGCATCCGGTGATCCTCGTTGCGGTGGATGGTTATGTCGCGCGCGATTACACGGGCTTTTATGGCGGCGCGCCGTGGGATGTGATGGCGACCGGCGGCGAATATGATTTCGGCGCGTACTTCCGCGAGCTTGTCACACACATTGACAGCACCTATCGCACGCTGACTTCACGGCGGTCGCGCGCGATTTCAGGCTTGAGTATGGGCGGTTTTATGAGCCTGTACCTGAGCGCGCGTTATCCTGATTTGATTGGCAGCGCGTCGGCGTTCAATCCGGGGCCGGAGTTTTATGTCGGCGAAAAAGGACGCCGTTCGTTGTGGCGACCGAAAGATCATGTTGGCAATCACACGCGCACGATGGTGCGGCTGATTCGCGCGAGCGGCGATTACATCAGTCAGTATCACGAAGAGACGCGCGCAGCTTATGCCCGCGCGGATGAAGTCGCGTTTGAGTATCGCCGCGACGAATACCATCGGCATTGGGCGACTTCGATTGGCGAAACGTTTGAATTTCACGCGCGGGCGTTTGCTAATTCATCGCTCGACAACGTGC
>CAYWDW010000671.1:0-3553 GCA_964457105.1 uncultured Heliobacteriaceae bacterium | reverse complement strand
TGAAGGCATCGCCGCGGCGCTGGTCCTGCGAATCAGGGCCGATCAGTCGCAGGTGTACGAGCCGGTTGTCGTCTTCGATCAGGCGCAGCACAAATTCATCGCCCGACCGATTGACCTCAGTCATCCGTCCGATCAGGTTTTCCTGCTGCTGTTCGGGACGGGCCTGCGCGGGCGCGATCAGAAGATTCCGGTGACCGCGAGTATTGGTGACGAGAATCTGGAAGCGCTGTACGCCGGGCCGCAGGGCGGGTTCATCGGCCTTGATCAGGTCAACCTTCGCCTGCCGCACAGCCTCGCCGGTCGCGGCGAAACGGAACTGAAGCTGACCGTTGATCAGCAGACGACCAACGCCATCAGAATCAGTTTTGCCGGAACGCCCTGCGCCAGTTCCATCAATCCGACAGCGCAGCAGGTCAGCGCAGCGGGCGGAAATCTCAACGTGAATGTCAGTGCCACTGCCTGCGCCTGGTCAGCCTTCAGTCGTGAAAGCTGGATCAGAATCAGTGCTGGCGGCAGCGGCACGAGCCATGGAATCGTCAGCCTTGAAATCCTGCCGAACACCCGGCCTGCCCACCGCACCGGAAGCGTTCGCATTGCCGGACAGACGCTCACCATTACGCAGAATGGAGCGGGCGACACTTCTCCGCCCGTGATCAAAATTACCAGTCCGACTTCCACCGGCGCATATCAGACGGGCGCGCAGGCCACCTCGCTGAAGGGAACAGTCAGCGCCAGCAACGGCGTTGCCCTGCTGACCTGGAGTAATGATCGCGGCGGCAGCGGATTGCTGGCTGGCGCGCCCGAGTGGACGATTGAAGGTATCGCGCTGCAACCCGGCCTCAATCAGCTGACCGTCACGGCTTACGATAATGCCGGTCGGACTGGCAGCGCGAAGTTCGCCGTCACTCAGGCGCAGGAATTCAGGATCATCACCTTCGCTGGTGGAGGAACAAACGATCCCGGCGATGGCGGCCAGGCGACAGCGGCTGAACTTTTTCCCGCTGCGCTCGCCACCGATCAGCAGGGTAATCTGTACATCGCCAGTAACAATCGAATCAGAAAAGTCACGCCGAGTGGTCTTATCACGACCATTGTCGGCGGAGGCAACATCCATCCAGGCAGTAATTCTCCGGCTATCGGCGCGCAGATTGGCGATGTGCGCGGAATGGCTGCCGATCAGAATGGAGATTTATATTTCTCCTCGTACTCGGTGGGCTGGGTCTGGAAGCTTCCGGCAGGCGCTTCAACTCTGACGCTGCTCGCGGGCGCAGGCAGCGGTGGCGATGGAGGCCCGGCCTACTCCGCCAGAGTTCTTCAACCCGGCCCCCTCGCGCTTGATGGCCGGGGCAGTCTTTACATCGCTGAAAATTCAAAAATCAGAAAAATCAACCTTGCGACGACAATCATTTCGACCATCGCAGGCGGCAACATTCTGCCGAGCGGTAACGGCGATGGCGGCCTGGCCACCGCCGCATCTGTCAGCATCCCGGACGGTCTGACCATAGACAGCGCAGGTAACATCTATCTTTCCGAATACTACAGCCAGCGGGTTCGTAAAATTGATGCGCGCACTGGCATCATCACAACCGTGATCGGTGGCGGCGCGCTCCCGCCGCTGGATGGGTACCTCGGCACGAGTATCCAGTTAAATTATCCGGCGGGAATTGCCATTGACAGCAATGACAATCTCTACCTCGCCGTCACTTCAGCTCAGCGAGTTCTCAGGTTCGATCCTCGAACGGGAACCATCATGACGGTCGCAGGCAACGGCACAGCAGGGTTCAGCGGCGATGGCGGCCCCGCCATCAATGCGCAGTTCAATCTGCCCACCGATGTTGCGATTGATCGCGCCGGAAGAATTTACATCGGTGACTGGAACAACAAACGAGTCCGCCAGTTGATCCCCTTCTGAATACAGTTACGACACAGGTGGCGCAGGCCGCCGGTCAGTTATAGAATCCATCGCTGTGATGAATATCAGATTCGGACTGGCGCTCGATTTCTGGAGCGCGACACAACCTTTCGCCCGGCGGCTGGATGAATACGTCGGGCTGCTGAAGCTCGCGGAAAAGTACGGCTTCAATTCGGTCTGGGCGGGTGAGAATCGTCCGGTGAAATCAGAAGCGGGGCACGTGCCTGCGCCGTTTCTCGTCCTGGCGGCGCTCGCGCGCGCGACTTCATTGCGGCTCGGCACGGGCGTGGCGCTCGTGACGCTTCAGCATCCGCTGCAACTCGCTTATGACGCCGTGATGCTCGATCATCTGACGCAGGGGCGTTTTATTCTCGGCGCAGGACTCGGCGCGCCGCAGGCGATGAAACGTTACGGCGTCAATCCCGATGACTCGGCAGAGTTGATGGATGAACTGCTCGCCTTTCTGCAGGCGATGTGGTCCGGCGCAGATAAATTTGAAGGTCGCCTGATCAATGTGCGCGGCAAAGTCCTGCCCGAACCTTTCACGCCCGGAGGCCCGCCCGTCCTGGTCGCGGGCAAAGTAAAACGTTCAGCCCAACGAGCCGCTGAATTCGGCGCCGGGTGGTACGGCGCGACGCAGTATCATTTCGCGCTGATCGAAAAACAGGCGGCGCGCTATCGTGAAAAGCTGATCGCTCTCGGCAAAAATCCTGAAGTCGGCATCGTCGCCATCAATCGCATCACCTTCGTCGCTGACACCGATGAACAGGCGCGGCGCGAGGGCGAACCTTACGTCAGCAGCGTGCTGAATGCCTACGGTTCATACGGCGCGATCACCGATGCGCAGGGCCATCCGCTCCCGCCGGGCACGAACTATTTTGAGGCGACCGGCGATGAACAGTATTTCTGCGGCAGCCCGGAAACGGTGCTCGCCAGCATTCAGAAATACGTCGCCGCCGGAGTCAGTCAGTTCAACCTGCGCCTCAGCATGGCTGAGATGCCGATCAGCCTGGCTGAACGCACCGTCAGGCTGATCGGCGAGCGAATCATTCCCCACTTCAATGGTCAGACTGCTGAATAACAGGTTGCTTGAACAATCGCCCATCGTCGCCAATTCCCTGATGAACCGGGAAAGAGGCCTTGTCAGCTCAAATAGCTATACGAAGGAATTGCATTTCAACCCGCTGGTATTTCTGTCTGAGCGGTTGCAACAACAGCCACAGGTGGCGTGGCTGGATTTGTGTTGTGGCGCCGGGCGGGCGCTGATCGAAGCGGCGCGGGCCTTCCACGATGCAGGTTTGCTCACCAGAGTGCGGCTGACCGGCATTGATCTGGTCGGATTATTTCATCCGATTCCTGCCTGTCTGAACTCTCTTGAACTCCGCGAAGCTTCACTCGCAACCTGGGATGAACAGAGCGAGTATGATCTGATCACCTGTGTTCACGGATTGCATTACCTCGGCGACAAGCTTGAAATCATTCAGCGATTCGCTGCTCGTCTCGGCAAAGACGGCATGTTCATTGCTCATCTCGACTCAGATAATCTGAAATCACTGAATGGTGAACCGGCTGGAAAGCAGATCATTTCAGCACTCAGGAAAAACGGATTCAGCTACGACAGCAGAAAACGGCTGTTGCGGC
>CAYWDW010000670.1:0-3556 GCA_964457105.1 uncultured Heliobacteriaceae bacterium | reverse complement strand
GTGAACGGCAGACGGCTGGTTCTGATTGACAGCAGCCAGCATAAAACCTCCTTGCCCGTCTGCCCGGCATTGCTCTGCGCAACCAGAGGAGGAGCTTTATGTCTGCTGTGGACGCCCCGAAAGACAAAGCCACACAGCACGAAGCGAAAGTGGCCAGACCGATTATTTCTTCGCTGCTCGATCAGTTCGGGCAGCGCGAAGCCGAGGAGTTTCAGCGGCGCACCGGACTTGATTACAAAGCCGTGCTGGCCGAAGCGATTGCGGTGGCCGAACCACAACTGGGCATGAAAGTCCTGGATGTGGCGACCGGCACCGGCGTCATTGCGCGGCAACTGATCAGTTACGTCGGCGAGAAGGGCAAAATCATCGGCATTGATGCGACCGAGGAGATGGTGCAAAAGGCCCGCCTCGCCGCGCAGTCAACCGGGATGGGCCGCAAAATCGAATGGCACGTGGCTCCGGCTGAAAGCCTGCCCTTTGACCGTGAAGAGTTCGACCTGGTTACCTGCACGATGTCCTTTCCGAGACTGCGGGCGGAGGCATTTCTGAAGGAAGCTTACCGGGTTCTCAAACCCGGCGGCAGGCTGCTGATTGCGACTGAACTTGCGCCGGGAACATCGCTCGGTGAATTGCAGCTTAAGATCAGGCGCAGTTATCGCCAGCTTGTCGCCCGCCATTCGTCGGCACCGGAGGTGAAATATCATTCCGCTGGCGAAGTTGGAGAACTGATCAGGGCTGCCGGATTCGGCCAGTGCCTGACCCGCATCCTGCGGCAGCCGCGACGGCACGCGACGCTGTTCGCGCTGATCCGAGCCTTGAAGTGATGACCGAAGAAAACGGGTGAAGTTATGGCAGCAACAATGACACAGGCCGCAAAGAAGGCCGCGATCATCGGCGTCCTGATGGATCTGGGCGCAGATCGTCGCGGCGTGGATATGGGGCCTTCGGCGGTGCGCGTCGCAGGACTCAATCAGCGACTCGCCGCGCTCGGCGTCGAAGTTTCAGACGCGGGCAACATCAACGTCCGCAACCCTGAAATGATGCGCGTCGAAAACCGCACGGCGAAATACCTGCCCGAAATTGCTGAAGCCGTGCAGGACCTGTGCGCCAGAGTCGAACGCATCCTGCAAACCGGCGCCACGCCGATTGTCCTGGGCGGCGATCATTCGATTGCGATTGGCAGTGTCTCAGGCCTGTCAGCCTATTACCACAAACACCATCAGCGCGTCGGCGTCATCTGGTTCGACGCGCACGGCGATATGAACACGCCGGAAACTTCACCGTCCGGCAACATTCACGGCATGCCCTTCGCCGCCATCCTGGGCAAAGGCTCCAGGGAGCTGACCGAAATCGGCGGTTTCGCGCCGAAGGTGCTGCCTGAAGACTGCGCCCTGATTGGTGCGCGCGATGTTGACGTGACTGAGGCCGAAGTTATGCGTAATTCCGGCGTGCGTATCTTCACGATGCGCGAAGTTGACGAACGCGGGATGAGCGTTTGTGTGGATGAAGCCATCGCCATCGCCTCGCGCCACACGGTCGGTTTTCACGTCACGATGGATATGGATTTCGTTGATCCTGATTACGCGCCAGGCGTGGGCACTCCGGTGCCGGGCGGGCCGACTTACCGCGAAAGCCATCTGGCCATGGAAAAGATCGCCGATTCGGGAAAGATGCTGTCGTTTGAACTGACCGAAGTGAACCCGGTCTTTGACGTGGCCAACAAGACCGCCGAACTTGGCGTGCAACTAATCCTGTCGGCCTTCGGCAAGAAAATCATGTGATTGCAGATTTGACGAACGTAATCTGCAATCTCAATTCTGCAATCCGCAATCTGAAGATCGTTACCTGCAAGATGTCAAAGCTGAGAGTCGGAGTAATTTTTGGTGGTCGTTCCGGTGAACACGAAGTTTCACTGCGTTCGGCTGAGTCGGTCATCAATGCGCTGGATCGCAGCAAATACGAGGTTGTGCCCATTGCCATCACCAAACAGGGCAAATGGCTCGCGTCGCGCGAAGCCACCAGCCTGCTGCCGAGCCAGGTGATGGAGACTGCCGATCAGAGCGTGGCCATCATCGGTGATCCGACCGAGCGCGGGCTGACGCGGTTTGCGGGCACAGGCTCGCCGTCCGGCCATCGTGAACGGCTTGATGTCATCATTCCGGTGCTGCACGGAACTTATGGCGAAGACGGCACGATTCAGGGGTTGCTGGAAATGGCTGACGTGCCCTATGTCGGCTGCGGCGTGCTGGCTTCGGCCTGCGGGATGGACAAGGTGATTATGAAGCGGCTCTTTCACGAAGCCGGGCTGCCGATAGTTGATTACCTGTGGTTCCTGCGCACGCAGTGGGAGGCTGACCCGCAGCGGATCGAAGATCGCATCATCGCTGAAATCGGTTTTCCCTGCTTTGCCAAACCGGCGAACCTGGGTTCATCGGTCGGCATTTCAAAGGCTGACGACGCGGGGGAACTGAAAGCTGCCATCGCGCTCGCGGCAAAGTACGACCGCAAGGTGATTGTCGAAAAGGGCGTGGATGCCCGCGAAATCGAAGTCAGCGTGCTCGGCAACGATGAACCGCTGGCGAGCGTGCCCGGCGAGATTGCTCCGGCTGCTGAGTTTTACGATTACAAAGCCAAATACGTTGACCCGAATGGCGCGCGGCTGCTGATTCCGGCTCCGCTTGACGCCGACAAGGCGGCAGAGATTCAGCATCTGGCGATTCGCGTCTTTCAGGCCGTTGACGGTTCGGGGCTGGCGCGGGTTGATTTCTTTCTGGACAAGGCTGATGGCCGGGTGCTGGTCAACGAGATCAACACGATGCCTGGTTTCACTTCGATCAGTATGTACCCGAAGCTGTGGGAAGCGAGCGGCATCGGCTACAGCGAACTGATTGACCGGCTGATCGCCCTTGCGCTTGAACGCCACCACGAAAAGTCACGCAACGTGACAAGCTACGGCTGAAGCAGGCTGATGATGACAGACCCAAAAAACAAGGGCGGGATTCGGCTTGACCGATCCCGCCCTGAGTGCTTTTAGTGATGGTGCATGGCAGAACTGACTATTTCGCTTCGGTGATTTTTTTGACGGTCAGTTTCGTGTCATCGAGTTCGCCTTTGACGGTGGCTTTGATGACCTTTTCGCTCTTGCTGGCTTCCATCAGCTTGACAGCATCGGCTGCGCCTTTGGCATCAAACTCATAGAACTTGCCGTCGGCGAAAAGGCCGATGCCGCTGTCCTTGCATTTAATGGCGCATTCGCGTGAATGTTCAGCGCCTCTGGCTGAGCATTTCTTGTCGGTAATGACGCCTGTGAGGGTCACTTTCTTACCTTTGGCCGAAGCCATTACGCCCAGGCTGCACAGCAGCGCCAGCACTGCCAGAATAGACACAAGCTTTCTGTTCATTTCCTGATCCCCTTCCGATGTTGGATTGAAGTGTTAGTGAACTCTGGTTGATGGTTTTCAAGACGGCGCGATTGTACCACGCCAGCCGCGCCGGGCAACAGCGGCGCTGGACGCGCCCGCCGAGCTGGGCCGCGAGGCCGCGCGCCGCTCGTTGC
>CAYWDW010000669.1:0-3571 GCA_964457105.1 uncultured Heliobacteriaceae bacterium | reverse complement strand
ACAGCGAAGCCCGCCACTGGTGTCAGCGGCGGGCTTCGCTGTTGTGATGATGAGCAGTCGGCGAGAACCTTACTGGATCGCCACGCTCACCGGATTGGCCTGCGCCATTGATCCCTGCCCGTTGTTGACCTTCATCACCACCGCCACGCCTGACCCGGCGACGACGCCGTCAGGAATCTGCACGTTGATCTGATCAAGGCCCACGTAACCCGGCGCCGCCGCCGCGTACAGCACCGGCGCATTGATCCCGCCAATCGTCACCTGCACACTTTCGGCCACGCCGTTGCCAGTGTTGTTGTCAGAGTTGGGCGCATTCCGCACGCCGGTTCCGAACAGCACCAGAAACAACTGCTCACCGGCAGCGCGCGTGATCGTCACCGGCACGAATTTGCCAGCGCCTGCATCGTAACTGGCGACCGGTTCATAGACCTGCTGACCATTGGCTTTGACGCGCAGCACCAGCGCCGCCGGAAGCCCCTGCCCGTCTGAACCGGCTGTAAACAGGCCCGGCGCCACGCTGGCCACATTGATGGTGCCGCGCGAAACGACGCCGTTGCTCGTCGTCACGACAACATTCGCGGTGCCCGCGGCGGTGCCTGCCGGAATCTGATAGTTCACCTGACCTGGTGAAACGAAAAACAGTCCTGCCGGATTGCCATTCACCGACACAGTCACTCCGCCCAGATTCGTCGGCAGCGGCAGTGATGAAGCCGCTGCCGTGTTCGGCGCGAGCAGGGTGCCGAAAGCCGCGACAATTGATTCCGGCGTCATCTGCGCCTGATAGTTGGCCGCGCTGACAGTCGTCACCTGGGTGGCATTGTTTTGCAGATTCACGCGCTGATAAGAAGCCTGCAACGTGTAATTCGCCGCTGTGCTGGTGCGCGAACTGATGCCGACAATGTAAGTGCCGGTTGCAGTCATCTGAAACGGCCCGATCTGTTCGCGGGTCGGATTGAAGCCGCTGCCGCACGTGATGCCATACGAGCAGGTATAGGAACTTGCCAGCCGCGTGCCGCTGCCGTCGTAAAGATAAAGATCAAGGTTGACCGCCGGATTCGCCCAGTTCAGATCAAGCGTCACCCAGTCGCCAGCCGTGGCAGTGAAGGCATAAAAATCCTGCACCTGCACGGGCACGCCTGTGAATGCTGCGCCGCGCGCTTCGCCGGCATCGCCGGATGAAACGGTGCCGGTCACGATGCGCGGCAGCGTGACGGCCTGTGCTGTGCCTACCGTGCTGTGCGCGCCGCTTTCGCTGGTCTGCGTGATGGTGTTGCTGCTGTTGAGAACGATGTTGATGTTGTCGAGCGTCTGCCCGGCATTGACTGGCACAATGGCCGCGCTGGCGGGGCCGTCATTATTTGATTCCGCTGCGCCGCTGTAATATTCGGCCTGTCCCGGCAAATCAACCGGCGGATCAAGCGGCCCGACGCCTGAACCTCCGGTGAATTCCTGATAAACCGGCTCGACCTCAACGGTGTAATTGCCCGGCGGCAGTCCGCTGATTTCAAACAGGCCCTGCAACGAGCCGTCAACTGAACCGAAATTCGCATTGCTGCCGGTGCCGCGATAGCGATAGCCGGAAACCGAAGAGACCGCCACGACCAGCGGATCATCAATACGCCGCGCAATCACATTGGCTCCCTGAAACGGCGTCACTCCGTCCGGCAGAAAGATGTGGCCGCGAATTGTCGCGGTCGTGGTCGCTGCCGAAGCCGCCGGATACATCCGCGTAATCTGCGCCTTGTCATCCGGCGTCAGCACCGGCACCTGATTGCTGACTGAAAACGGAAACATCAGCGGCACAATCTGATCGTTGCTGAAATTGCGGTCGAAGGCTGTGCCCAGATTCGACTGTGCGTGACCGACGCCCAGGAAGTGACCGAATTCATGCACGAAGGTCGCCTTGAACTGCTCAATCGAAAGCTGCGGCGTGTCGGCAGGTCGCCCGCCGATGAACGCGCCGTTCAGCATCGCGTCGGCATCAGAGATGGCTCCGTCAATTGATGAATCAACGCTGCTCGTCGCCCAGGTCGGCGCACCAAAGCCCAGAATGGACTGATGCGCGCCGTTGCCATAAAGCGCATCAATGATGCTGCCGTCCGAGTCGAAGATAATGGGGTGCGCCTGATCGTCGCGATTGTGATAGGTGCTCAGGTAATTGCTGGCCGTGACATCCTGCGCAAGCTGACCGCTTTGCTGCACGTCAAGGCTGGCGGTTGGCACGCTTTTCCAGACACCGAACAGTTCATTGACGAGGGCCACTGCTTCCGTATTCGAGAGTGAACCGAGCGGCCCCTGATCAATCGTGTAAGTGACCGGCCCGCGCCAGCAGACGAGGTTGCCGCTCGGCGTGGCGGCAATCGGCAGTCCGGCGCTGACTCGTCCGGTGTGCGGTGTGCTGGCCGTTGCCAGCAGCAGCGCGGTGCATAAAAGCAGGCTGGCAGCGCGCTGCCAGCCGCGTCTGGTGAACATCAGACGAAAAGTTCTCGGCATAAAAGCTTCTCCGGTAAATTCGTTTTCGCAGGCTGAAAAAATGAACGGCGGCTTTAGCTGGTCTTGACCGCTGAACCGCTGGTGACGAGTTTGCGCACCACCGCACGGAAAGTGTCGAGATCCGCTGCGCCACGCGATTGCGTGATCAGTGCGTGTTCAGCGGCATTCAGTTTCAGCCGTGACTTGGCTGTTTCATTTTTCAGCGGCTCAAACAGCAGGTAGTTGCCGCGTTCATTGAGCAGCGCCGCCCGACCCGTGCGGGGATCATGGCTGACCTGAAATTTGCCCTGGCCTTCGCCCACAGGACTGGTGAAGCCATAGCGGCTTTCGGGATACAGAAACAGCACGACCTCTTCGCCGACGGCGTATTTCGGCAGGTGATAATTGTGCGTGCGGGCCTGCGCTGCGCCGGCGAACTGCATAAAGGTGAGGCGCGTTGCGGCGCGGCCCTTGAGCATTTCAATCACATCCAGCGTCACAAAGGTGACGGCAATGTGGTTGTAATCAGGATGCACGCCGCGGCGCACTTCGCTGATGCGCCCGTGAACCACGCGCCCCGCGCCCGCCGTCATTTCATTCAGGTTAACCTGACGACTGATGGCAAGCGCCGACGACGTGACAAGGCTGACAGCCAGGCACACACACAGGCAGAACAGAAATGATTTGCGTGAAGCTGAGACGGAGAACGATCCGGTAGTGAAATGATTCAGTGGATCGCGCAGGCAACTGGACATGGATGGTCACCTCGTGGATCACACGCTGAATTCAGGGCCTGTGCATTCAACGGTAGTTGGTAGTCAGTGGTCAATCGTCAGTGGTCAATCGTCAGTGGTCAGTGGTCAGTGGTCAGTGGTCAGTGGTCAGTAGTTAGTGAAAGATATTCAAGCCATCAGCAGCTACTGACTACTGACTACTGACTACTGACTACTGTATTTCTAAACCTTGTCGCTGAATTTATAACCGACGCCCCAGACCGTCAGCACGTAGGTCGGATTGGCGGCGTCAGGTTCGATCTTGGAACGCAGCCGCATGACATGCGGATCAATGTTGCGTTCATAGCCTTCATAAGAAGTGCCCC
>CAYWDW010000668.1:0-3572 GCA_964457105.1 uncultured Heliobacteriaceae bacterium | reverse complement strand
ATCGGGCCGCGCAAACATCGGCTCCAGTTCCGAACGGCCCAGCCGGTTGACGGCGCTGCTCAACTGAGTCTGACTGAGCCGGGCCGCATTCGCGTCAGCCGCACTGCGCGGGCGTTCATTCGCTGATGACGAGTGCGTGTCGGCCACTTCGGTTGAAGACTGCATCTGCGGCAGCTTTGCCAGCGAAGTCGTAACCTGATCGCTGATCATGCCGCGCGCATAATTGATCGGCACGGCAAAGTTGAGGTTCTGCCCGCCCTGCAACACTGAAGTGATAATGCCGACGACCATGCCCTGCGTATCAAACAGCGCGCCGCCACTGCTGCCTTTGCTGATCGGCGCGGTCGTCTGAAAGACACGGTGCGTCTCCAGGCGTCGCATGCCGCTGATGATGCCGGTTGAGACAGAATTGGTCAGCCCTTCAGGACTGCTGATGGCAATGACCGCTTCGCCCTGCGGCACGTAATCGGAATCACCCAGCGCCACGACCGGCAGCTTGAAGCCCTTGATCCTGATGATCGCAATGTCCTTGAGTTCATCAAAATCAATCACGTCCGTCGTCTTGTAAACATCACCGTTCGGCAGCTTCACCCGCAAGATCGCCGCGCCCTGAATGACATGCAGATTGGTCACGATGGCCCCGCCAGGCGTGACAATAAACCCGCTGCCCTGGCTGATGACATTGCCGCTTTCGTCCATCTGTTCGATAACGACAACAGCTTCAGACTGCTCTTTCGCAATCTGAGCCGCCGATTTCGGCACTGCCGTTTGCGCCATCGCTGCCACCGACAGCAGCCACCAGACGAATAAACAACTGAGCTGATTTTTCATCGAAATTGCTTCTGACTTCAGGGGGCTTGTAATTGCAGTAGAGAAACACCGGGAGCCGATGCCCTGCCTGAATTAACGCGACAGGGCGTGGGAAGTTCCATCTTAAACTCAAACGCCCCGGACCGCTACGCCTGAGTTTGACAAGCAGGCTCGCGGCTCAGACCGGCAGGCTTTGTTACAGAGTCACCTGCCCTGCCCGGGCGGGACCTGCCTGTGATAAATTATCGGCAGTTTCACGCGCGCATTTCCATTTCACCATGACGGAGGAGAGAGATGACGGAACAGACCAGGCGCTTCGGTGATCGCTCATCCTGGTTTCAGTTCAGTTTCCACCCCTGAAACCGCTTCGTGGAAATTCGTGTTCATTCGTGGCTGAAATTTTCTGTTTCGGCTGTTCTGTTATTTCCGTTTGTTCCGTCATCTCGCTTTGCACTGATGAAGCTGACTATTCCCGATCCTTCGCTGGTGTTGCTCGTCGGAGCTGCGGGTTGCGGCAAATCAACTTTTGCGCGGCGACATTTCAAACCGACTGAGATTCTCTCTTCTGATTTTTTTCGCGGGCTGATCGCGGATGACGAAAGCAATCAGGCCGTGACTGCTGACGCCTTTCACGCGCTGCAACTGATCGCGGCGGCGCGATTGCGCCATCGCAGGCTGACCGTGATTGACGCGACGAATGTGCAGCGTCGCGCGCGGCGTCCGCTGCTTCGGCTGGCACGGCGTCATCAGACGCCGACGGTCGCCATCGTTTTTGATCTGCCCGAAGCGCTCTGCCTTGAGCGCAACGCCGGGCGCGCTGAACGTCAGGTCAGAGCGACAGTCATTCACGAACAGTTTCAGCGCCTGCAACAATCGTTACTGACGCTGCCACACGAAGGCTTTCAGTCAGTCTTCATCTTCCGCGCGCCGGATGAAATCAGCGCGGCAATGATTGAACGATTCACGGTTGGGCCGTCAGCGGGACTGTAAAATTTCTGCGCTTCGGGTAAGATTCACGACTGGCGTCACTCGTCGTTTCTTCCAGCAACAACATTCCGGTGAAAATCATGAGACCTCATTTTGCCTCGCGTGCCATCAGTTTCACCCTGACTGTTTTTCTGCTTATGCCATCACTCAATGCACAAACGCCCGCCGGTTTCGCGCAGGCTGACAGCGGCTTCAAAACTTTTTACGGACAAAAGCTGCGACAGCACGGCATCGTCGGCAGCAGTTTCATGCTCCTGCACGACAATCAGGTCATTGCCCGCGAGTTTTACGGGCTGGCTCACCGGGAGCAGAATCGCGCGGTTGACGAAGACACGATCTATCACTGGGCTTCGATTACGAAAACCTTCACGGGCATTGCGATTATGCAGCTTCGTGATCGCGGGCTGCTCAAGCTGGATGATCCGATCATCAAATATGTGCCGGAACTGAAAGCCGTGCACAATCCGTTCGGCCCGATGGAGCAGATCACGATTCGCCATCTGCTGTCGCACAGCGCCGGTTTTCGTGACGCGACGTGGCCCTGGGGCGGCGACAAGGACTGGCAGCCGCACGAGCCGCAGCACTGGTCGCAGCTTGTGGCGATGATGCCTTACACCGAAATCCTTTTTCAGCCGGGCACGAAGTTCAGCTATTCAAATCCGGGCATCATCTTTCTGGGCCGCGTGATTGAAACGCTGACGCGGGATGATTACGAAGTCTACATTGACAAGAATATTTTCAAGCCGCTCGAAATGTACCGCAGCTATTTCGACACGACGCCGTATCACCTGCTCAAACACCGCTCGCACAGTTACTGGCTTGAAGATGGCAAACTGCGCCCGGCGCGCTTCGATGTGGACACCGGCATCACCGTGTCAAATGGCGGGCTGAATGCGCCGCTCACGGATATGGTGAAGTATCTCAACTTTCTGACGGGTTCACGCGACACGCGGCAGCAGGCGGTTTATGAAGGCGTGCTGAAACGTTCATCGCTTGAAGAGATGTGGCAGCCGCAGGTCAGCATCGAACCGGCAGCACAGGACGGCGAGAACCGGCGCGACGCAATGGGCCTGACATATTTTATTGAAGACAACTTCGGCCAGCATTTCATCGGCCACAGCGGCGGACAGAACGGCTTCATCTCGCATTTTTACCTGCGGCCTGACACGCGCACGGCTTACCTTGTCGCCTTCAATACGCACGCAATTCCGCCGCAGAAGGAACCCGACACCGGGCAGAACACGCGCGTGCTGGATCGTGAGATCAAGGACTATCTTTTCAAACACATCTTCACATTGCTGGCTAAATCAAAGGCAGAATAACCATGCTTAAATCAACTCATCGTCGTGACTTTATGAAACTCAGCGCCGGCGCCGCCGCTTCAGTTATGCTTCCGGCCCTGCTCAACGCCGCGCCCAAATGGAAAAAGATTCCCATCGCCACGCAGGCCTGGTGCGTGCGCAAGCAAATGGCCGGAGACATTCCGGGCACGCTTGCCGCCGTTGCCGCGCTGGGCTATCAGGGCATCGAACTTGAAAATGCCTTTGGCAAATCAGGGACGGAGTGGCGCGGCTGGCTGGCGGCCAACAAACTGCGGGCCTGCGGATTTCATCATTCGTGGCAGGAACTGCAGGGCGACCGGCTCAAACGATCAATTGAATTCAATCAGGCGATTGGCAATAAAAACCTGATTATTCGCTCGCTGCCGCCTGAGGTTTACACTTCAAAAGACCTGTTGCTGAAAACCGCCGAAACGGTCAACAAAATTTCAGACA
>CAYWDW010000667.1:0-3580 GCA_964457105.1 uncultured Heliobacteriaceae bacterium | reverse complement strand
GTCAGAAACTTTCCGTGCCTTCCGTTATTTCCGTTTGTTCCGTCATCTCTCTTCCTGCTTTTTCATGTTTCTGAAAGTACCGGTAATGCCCGATCACCGGCCACGCAAACAGCACGTCCTCAACCTGCGCGCCCGCACCGATGTTGTGTGCAACCAGATACCGCGTCGCTTCATGACCCGGCTGCTGATTCCTTACATCCGTTATCAGACCAATGTGCTGGCGATTGTTGCCCAAATCCCACGCGACCACATCGCCGGGCGCGTAATCGGCTTCGCGCTTCGTCACCGGCAGCGATTTCTGCTGCCGCTCGAACCACTTCATCAGATTGCCGACGCGGCGATGGTCAATGTTACGGTCGGGTTTGCGCGCGCCCCAGGTTTTTGGGTAGGCGGCGAAATTCGCCGTCATATCTTCGTGGACTTCTTTTTGCAGATCAATGTTCGCGGCCCTGAAAGCGCGCACGATCACATCGGCGCAAACGCCTGTCTCCTGCGGCACGTCGCCGTTCGGATAATCAATCTTTGCGTAAGCCGGATCGTAGCCCTTCGTGTACTGCGTCTGCTCGATGGCCGCCGCAATGACTTTTTCAAGCGGCGTGGCGCGGCTTTCAGCGACTTTCTGCTGACTCGGCGAATCAGCAATCTCAAGCCGCATCACGTCTGAATAAAGCGGCTGGCGACAGGTCGCCGTCAGCGCGATGACGGCAACAGCGATCAGGCAGCGGAGAGTTTTCATTGTTCTTCCTCGCAGATGCTGAACAGTCAGTCCGCAGGATACTAAAAAACTGCGCCGGATGACATCGCTCACAATGCACAGGCCTGGCGAAGGTACGGCAGCGTAACCAAAACCGGCTGACCCTGATCGCAGCCCCTGTAAACAGACAGGACTGAGAAACTGCCTGAGGCAGCTTCTCAGTCCTGCGAATCCTGGGCGCGTCCGGGCAATCCTAACGCGGCTTGATGACGTTGCCGTTGACGGGCGGCGCGACCCGGACGGCATCCCTCAGCTTCTCGATCACCCGGCGGCTGAGTTCGTCGTAATCAGCCGTCAGCGTGAAGCCGGCGGCATTGGCGTGTCCGCCGCCGCCAAACTGTTCGGCCACGCGGGCCACGTTGACGCGATTTTTCGAGCGCAGGCTGGTGCGAATGGTGTTGTTCGGCAGTTCGCGGAAGAAGGCGGCGGCTTCGACCTCACCGATGGTCAGCGGGTAATTGATGATGCCGTCGGTGTCTTCCTCAGAAGCTCCGGCCTCCTGCATCGCGTCTCTGGTCATTCTGATCCAGGCGATGGAACCGGTTTCATCGCGCTGCAGGGTCGAAAGCACCGAGCCAATCAGTTTGATTTTGCTGTAGGGGTAGCAATAGAAAATCGCCTGCGACAGCCTGGCCGGCTGCGCGCCGTGACGGACCAGTTCGCTGGCGATTTTGAAAGTGCGTTCGGTGGTGTTGGAGAAGTGAAACGAGCCGGTGTCGGTCAGCACGGCGGCATAAACGCAACTGGCCAGTTCCGGCGTGATGCGCGCGCCGATGGCTTTGGCCAGGTTGTAAATCATTTCGCCAACGGCGGCGGCGGTCGAATCAATCCAGTTGATATTGCCGAAAAGTTCAGTCGTCGAATGATGATCTATGTTGACGACGAACTGATCTTTCAGTTTCGGCAGTCCGGGGCGCGTCACGTCGCTGCATTCGATGACAAAGACCGCGTCATAAGTCCGGTCAATCTCCGGCACGACCCGCACCAGTTCAGAACCGGGCAGTCGTTCGTAAGCCTGCGGGACCTCGTCACACATAATGACTTCGGCCTCCTTGCCCAGTCCGCGCAGAATCCAGCACAGGGCCAGCGAGGAACCCAGGCTGTCACCGTCAGGGCGAATGTGAGAGGTCACGGCGAACTGCTGGTTCTTTTCAATGAGTTCAATTACCTGGCTCAGCATGTCAGTTTTACTTCTTCACCCGGAAAAACCGTCACCGGTCAGTTTCGGCCTTCAGCCGGAACCTGCCTCCGACTGCGGACCATCAGCCGGGCCGGACGGCTGATCGTTCAGTTCGGGATGGTGGCGGGAAGATTCAGTGTTGACCGACTCAGCATCCGGGGTTGCTTCGGCAGTTGTATCGCGCGGTAGTTCGCGGCTGATTTCATCAATCAGTCGCGCCATCCTGTCGCCGCGCTCGACCGATTCATCAAGTGTAAAAACAATCTCAGGGCTGTGGCGCAGGCGCAGCCGCGAAAAGACCTCGTGCCGCACAAACCGCGCGGCGTGATTGAGCGCCGCCATAGTCTCCTGCTGCCTGGCGGCCTCGCCAAAGACGCTGACAAAGACCCGGACGTGGCGCAGATCGCGGCTGACTTTGACCTCCGTCACCGTCACAAAACCAATGCGCGGATCATGCAGTTCGCGCGCAATCAGCGAACTGATCAAATCCTTCAGTTCGTGCGCCAGTCTTTCAGGTCGGTAGGACATAGTGGGTCAGTGGTCAGTGGTCAGTGGTCAGTGGTCAGTGGTCAGTGGTCCGTAGTCAGTTGTCCGTAGTCAGTTGTCCGTAGTCAGTTGGAATTGAGTATGCCCAGGCAGTAAGTACAGACAACAGACAACTGACTACGGACAACTGACTACTGTTTTCAAAGCTGCGTGGCAGCGATCTTCTCTTCAATGAAGGCTTCGATCTGGTCGCCGACCTTGAAATCATTGAAGCGTTCCATCGTGATGCCGCATTCATAACCCTGCTGCACTTCGCTGACGTCGTCCTTGAAGCGGCGCAGGCTGCCGATGGCCGATTCAAAAATCACCACGTTGTCGCGGATCAGCCGCGCCCGCGCCGTGCGTTTGATCGAACCATCAAGGACATAACATCCGGCCACCGAACCGACCTTCGGCACGCGAATCACATCGCGGACTTCGGCCTTGCCGAGGACCTTTTCCCTGATTGTGGCGTCGAGCATGCCGATCATCGCGTTGCGAATCTCTTCTTCGACCTTGTAAATGATCGAATGCAACCGGATGTCCACGCTCTCCTGGCGGGCCGCTTCGCTCGCGCGCGCTTCAGGCCGGACGTTGAAGCCGATGATGACGGTGGCCGTGCCGCTGCTCGTCGCATTCGAGGCGCTCGCCAGCAGCACGTCATCATAGGTAATCGCGCCGACCGCTGAACGAATGATGCGGACCTTGACCTTGTCGGTTGAGAGTTTGGTGAGCGTGTCCTTGAGCACTTCGACCGATCCCTGCACATCGGCTTTCAGAATCACCAGCAGTTCCTTGACCTCGCCCGATTCCATCTGCTGCGCCAGTTGATCAAGGCCGCGCGCGGCAGTGCGAGCCAGCGCCGACATGCGCGCCTTCGACTGCCGGTAACTGGAAATCTGCTGCGCCTTGGCCACGTCAGCCACCACCTGGAACTGATCGCCCGCCTGCGGCACGCCTTCGAGACCCAGAATTTCAACCGGCGTCGCCGGGCCTGACTCCTGAACTCGCCGGAGCCGGTCATCCATCAGGGCGCGCACCTTGCCAAAATAATTGCCGACGATGAACGGTTCGCCAACTCTGAGCGTGCCGTTCTGAATCAGCACCGTCGCCACCGCGCC
>CAYWDW010000666.1:0-3583 GCA_964457105.1 uncultured Heliobacteriaceae bacterium | reverse complement strand
CTCGCGTTGCATCCGTTCAATCGTTCGTGCGACGATGCCCGCGAGCGTGCCGCGCAATCGGCAGCGTGACCAATCCAGCCGCCAGGCAGCGTGCGTAATGCTGAAACGGAACTGACAATTCAGCTTAAGAATTATCCTGACTGACCGTCAGCCTGACAGTGCCGGGCGGGCCGCGTAAAGTGCCGCGCGCTCAGATCATCCCAGTCTGTCAATCTCCCCCGGAGCCGTAATCAGTCTGTCCGGCTCAGGAAGGAATTCGGCCAGTTGGCTGCTTCGGTTCACCATCGCTGACAGCAGCAGGAGCTGGCCCGAAAGCCACAACTACCACTCCGTTCTTTGCTCAGGTCTGTCCCGTCATTGAATGCTCGTTACCGTTGTTACCCGGTAATGCCTGGGTGAGGTGTCTCTGCCTTCGACTCCGGCTTTTGTCGTGGCGGCAACTTCATGTCAACCCGGTATGAGGAGAAACCTGTCCATGAAGACTCTCAGGAAAAACAACTGTTACCCATTTGCCCGGCTCGCCGCATGGCAGTCGGCACCGCCGCGGGGGCTGTGGCTACTGCTCCCCTGCCTGCTGCTGCTGACGCTGTGCGCCGCTTCAGCCCAGGCTCAGGTCACGATTGTCAACGCGGCCAGTTTTGCCAGCGACAGCGTGCTTGCGCCCGATTCGGTGGCGGCGGCTTTTGGCGTTTTCAAAACTCAGAACAATCAGGTTTACATTGCGCCTGGCACGCCGCTGCCGACCACCCTCGGCGGCGTCAAAGTCAACATTGGCGGCACCGACGCGCCGCTGCTGTTTGTGGGACTCAATCAGATCAACCTGATTATTCCCGCCAGCCTGCCCGACGGAACCGCCACTGTCACCGTCACCAACTCTGACAACACGACCAGCACCGGCGCCGTCACCATCGTGCGCGCGTCGCCGGGCATTTTCACCTTCAGCGCGACCGGGCAGGGGGTGCCGATTGCGCAGACCACCACCGGCGGCGCGGCGCCGGTCATCAATGTTTTCAATGCTGACGGCACGCTGCGCGAACTGAGCGCCGGAACCACCGCCGCGCCGAATTACCTGGTGCTGTATGGCACCGGCTTCCGCAATGCTCCGGCGGCGAATCCGGGCGATGCCAACCGCGTGGCTGAAGCGGTCACGGCCACGATTCAGGGGCTGCCCGCCGAGGTGCTGTTTGCCGGGCCGCAGGGCTTTGCGGGCGTGGATCAGATCAACCTGAAAATCCCGCCGCAACTGAGCGGGCTGGGCCTTGTCAAAATCCGCCTGACCGTCAATGGCCGCCCGTCAAATGTCACGGTCGTCAATTTCGGTGGCGACACGCCGGTCGTAATCACCAAAGCGATTACGCCGTCGGATGCCGGAGTCAGCGTGACCGGCGCATTGACCAGCAGCAGCCAGGTGCAAAGCGGAGCGGACGGGCGCACCTATTTCTTTGACGCTTACCGCTTCACCGCGACGGCCAATTCCAGCATTGCCATGGCGCTCAGTTCCAATCAGTTCGATGCCGTGCTGACGCTTTACAAAATCGGCGTGGGCGACAATCTCAACTTTATTGCCTCTGACGATCAGACCGGCGCGCTCGGCAATGGCGGCGAAGCGCCGGGCAACAGCAATGCGCTGCTGCTTGCGACGCTGGCCGAAGCGGGCGATTACGTGGTCTTTGTTTCTTCGGCTGATAACGACCCTGACGCCGTCGGCAGCTATGCGCTGAGCCTGCGCACGACGGTGATGCAGACGCTGACTTACGGCAATCCGCCGACAGCGCCTGCGATTACGACGAGCGATGTGCAGACTTCGGGCGGCGATTACCTTGATGTCTATGCGTTCAGCGGCACGCAGGGCGATCAGATCGTCATCACGATGTCGTCAACCGCCTTCGATTCGTTCCTGATTCTCAAAAAGAGCAATGGCGATCAGGTCGCCTTTGACGACAACAGCGGCGGCGGCCTCAATGCGCGACTGACGGCGACGCTCGCTGAGACGGGGACTTATTACATTCTCGCCACGCCCTTTCAGCCCGGCGTGACCGGGGCTTATACGCTGACGCTGACCAAGACCAATCTGCCCCCCGCGCTGGCTGAGCCGCTGGCAGAGGCGGATCTGTTACAGCGCATTCCTGGGCGCGCCCAAAGCGCCGAAGCTCTCACGCGCAGCCGCAATCTCGAACCTCGCTACGCCGTTCGCCACGTCATCAGCCGCGAACAGCAGTAAGGTTTCCGAAGTTGCCAACGGTTCTCAAACTATTCAGAAGGAGACAAACATTTATGATGACTTTCACCAGACGAACCCGGAAGATTGCCGCCGCCCTGGTGGCCCTGACTCTGATTGTGACCATCCTCGTCACGCCCGCGACCTGGACGATTGCAGCAGATCACGGAGATTCACCGAACAATGCCCATGACCGCGCGGGCGACCTGGGCGACACTTATCTGTTCCTCGATCCCAACGACAACACCAAAGTGATTATGCTGGCGACGGCGCAGGGGTTCATCGTCCCAGGCGAAGCCGTCAACTTCGCGATCTTCGATCACAACCTGCGTTATCGCTTTGAACTGGAAACTACCGGCGATGCCGTGCCGGATCAGTTCATTGATGTGTTCTTCTCTGAAAAGGTCAACGCGGCCAATAACCCGCAGGTCGCCACGATCAGCTCAACTTTCTTCCCCACCTTTACGGCTAACACCACGCCGTCAAGCCTGGGGACGACGGTGCCGAATCCGACCATCACCGCTTCGGCAGCAGGCATTTCGTTTTTTGCCGGACAGGTGGATGACCCGTTCTTCTTTGACATTCCCGCCTTTGCGCGCTTCAACGCTTCGGTCATCGCGGGCACGCCCGACCCGACGCAGTTCACTCGTGGCCGCGACACGTTCGCCGGTTATTCGACGATGGGCATTGCGCTGAGCGTGCCGCTGTCGCTGATCAATCCGCTGATGTCCGGCTCAGCCGGCAACCTGCTCGGCCTCGACACCCGCACGGCGCGCCGTCCGCCGAGCAGCCTGACCCGCCGACCGGTGCGCGGCGCCGGCGACTCACACTTCGCTGAGGTTGATCGTGACGGCAACCCGGGAGTCAACGCGCTGCTGATTCCATACGCGCGCAAGAATGAATACAACGCCGCCTTCGGCACAGACGATGCCGCCGGACGCTTTGCCGGTGATCTGGTCGCCGTGCTGCAACGCTTCGGCACCAACACGACAAACATCAACGCGCTGGCGGGCGTGGTCGTGACAAAGGGCGATTACCTGCATTGCAACCTGGGCCTCGCCAATACCGGCACCGGCGGCGGCACGAATGCCCCGGCAGCTTTTCCGAACGGGCGGCGACTCGGCGATGACGTGGTTGACATTCTGCTGACGATCATCGCCAACGGCACCAAACTGGGCGACAGCGTGGATGCCAACGATGTCGCCTTCCGCGATACGTTCCCGTTCTTTGCGCCGCAGCCGCAGCCCTTCGACAAAGGCACGACTGACGACCGCACCAGGAACTAAACAGTCCGCGAGCGGGATCGAGCGGCAGACGGGCCCGGGCCGGCAGGGTAAGCTTGCCGTCCAGCATGACTCCGCGCTC
>CAYWDW010000665.1:0-3586 GCA_964457105.1 uncultured Heliobacteriaceae bacterium | reverse complement strand
CTCAGAATCGCCACGCGCTCGCCGCCCGGCGTGTCTTCGGCGCGAGTGAACGCGCGGCCCAGCGCCGGGTAAACACCGAACGCGCGAAAGAAATCTTCCGACACGCGCCAGCCGCGAACGTACTCCGCTTCGTTGCCGCCGGAGAGATTGCCGCGCGCGCCGCCGTAGCTCGAATAACACGCCAGCGAATCGAACGACTGGCTGTGCTCTTTCCAGAAGAGAAACTTCGGTTCGCCCGTGCCGGACATCTCGCCCTGAAACGTCTGTCCGACGAAAAGCAGTTTGTCAGAATCGGGATAAGGCAACGGGCGCAGCAACACCGCGTTGACGATGGTGAAGATCGCGGTCGTCGCGCCGATGCCCAGGGCCAGCGTGATGATGGCGGTCAAACTAAAGCCGGGTTTCTGAACCAGCATTCGCGCGCCGTAGCGCAGATCGCGTATCAATGAATTCATTTTCCTGCTCCTTTTTGGATTCTTGATCGCTCACAAACAAGCGAGTATGCTGCTCGCGGAATTGGAGGTGACAAAATTATGCGTGTCAATTTTGACGGTACTTTAGTTTCCCTGCCGGAAGAGGCCAAAACCATCACGGTTCAGCCCGGCCCGCCGACTTTTCGCTTCACCGACGAAGAGTTCGAGCGGTATTGCGCCGAACACACCGAGATGCGGATCGAAATGGACAGCGAGGGTGAAATGATCATCCAACTTCCAGTTGTCACCGAAGGCGGCAATCGCAACTTTCATTTGACCGGACGTTTCTACGCCTGGGTTGAGAACGACAACACAGGCGTCGGGTTCGATTCGTCAACCGGCTTCACGCTACCCAACGGCGCGAAGCGTTCGCCCGATGTCTCCTGGATGCGCCGCGAACGATGGGACGCGCTCTCAGCCGAACAGAAGAGCCAATTCGCGCGCATCTGCCCGGACTTCGTGGTCGAACTGCGCTCGAAATCTGATCGCCTCAAAAAGCTGCAAAAGAAGATGGAAGAGTATCTGGACAACGGCGCGCAACTCGGCTGGTTGATAGACCCGCTGGAAAAGAAAGTCCACATCTACCGTCCAGGGACGCCGGTCGAGATTCTGGACAACCCGGCGAACATCTCCGGCGATCCACTTCTCAAAGGCTTCGTCCTGAAGCTCGAAGGCATTCTCGATTGATCATTCGTACCTCAGCGCAATCATCGGATCAACTTTCATCGCCCGCCGCGCCGGGAAATAACAGGCCAGGAACGCGACAATCGTCAGCAGCAACGTCACTCCAGCGAACGTCAGCGGATCAACCGCGCTCACGTTGTAAAGCAGGTTTGAAAGAAGTCGCGTTCCGATCAAAGCCAGCGCAAGCCCAACGCCCGCGCCAATCAACGTCAACTTCAATCCCTGCCCGACCACGAGTTTGAAAACCTCTTTCGCGTTCGCGCCTAAAGCCATGCGGATGCCGATCTCGCGCGTGCGCTGGCTCACCGAGTAAGACATCACGCCGAAAATTCCAATCGCCGCCAGCGTCAAAGCCAGCAAGCCGAATGCGGCCAGTAACGCCGCGACGGCGCGCGCCGGGAAGAGCGAAAGATTCATGTGGTCGGTCAGAGTTTTGGCGTTGGTCACCGGCAGGTTCGGATCGAGGTTGCGAAACTCGCCGCGAATCGCGCCGATCACCGTTTCCGGCCTGGCGGTTGTTCGCACGATCAGCGTATTGAACGTAAGCTGATTGCCGATTGGGAACCAGACGAAGGCTCGCGGCTCTTCGCCGATGTTCCAGTATTTGCCGTCACCGGCCACGCCGACAATCTGCCAGGGCTGCTTTTCAGGCGAAGTTCTGAACTGTTTGCCGAGCGCGTTTTCAATCGGGTTGGCGCCCGGGAAAAATTTTCGCGCGAAGGTTTCATTGACGACGACCGAGCGAGTCTTTCCATCCTGATCCTGTTCATTCAGGTCACGTCCGGCGATGAGCGGCGTGCCGATGGTCTCGAAATATTTCAACCCGACATCGGCGTTCATCGCGGTCGGAGCGTTGACGCCGCGCTCCTGCGGCTGGCCTTCGATCAGAATCGCTGCGCTGTTGTAGTTCATGCTGAGCGGCACGAAATCAGTGATCGAAGCCGATCTCACGCCGGGCAGCGACTCAACGCGATTGAGCAACTGTTTGCGCAACTGCGCGCCCGCGTCGGCCTGATAGCCTTGCAAACTCAGATCGAAATTCATCATCACCGCGTTTTCGGGATTGAAGCCGGGATTCATCGCGCGCAGTTGTTGCAAGGCGCGGAGCGTCAAACCGGCGGCGACCAGCAGCAGCAGCGACACGGCGATTTGCGCCACGACCAGACTGTTTCGCAGCAGCGAGCGGCGCACGCCCGATTGCGACGCGACGTCTTTAAGCGCCGAAACCAGATCAGTCCTCGTCGCCTGCAACGCCGGAACCAGCCCGAACAACACTCCGGTCACAACCGAAATGAACATCGAAAAGACCAGCACTCGCCAGTCCACGCTCAGTTCCAGCGTGATCGGAATATCAATCGGCGGCTTCAACGCGATGATCGAATCAATGATCCACCGCGCGAGCATCACGCTTTCGGTCAAAAGCTGCCGGACGATGCGCACGCGGCTGGCACCGATTGAAAGGCGAATGGCGATCTCCCTGCCGCGTTCGGTCGCGCGCGCCAGCAGCAGGTTTGCAAGATTCACGCAGGCGATCAGCAAAACCAGCGCGACCAGGCCCATCAACGCCGCTGAAACGCCGAGCATCTGGCTGCGAATTTGCGGCAGGACGAAGCCGGGCGGCGTGAGCTGAATCTTCAAACCTTCGTTGTCGTTCGGAAAGTCTTTGGCCAGTTGCGCGGCGAGGATGTTGAGCGAGGCTTCGGCCTGTGCTGCTGAAACGCCCGATTTGAGCCGTCCGACAGCGAAAATGTTTTGCGTGTCGCGCTCATCCAGATAATCGCTCTCCGGCTCGATCCACTTCTGCATTGCGAACGGCACATAGATTTCCGGTGTGTAAATAACCTCGGTGCCCTTGAACCCGGCGGGCGCGACGCCGATGACTTTGAACTTTTTGCCGTTGATCAGCACGTCGCGGTCAATGACCGACGGATCGCCGCCGAACCGCGTCTGCCAGAGCGAATGACTGATCACCGCGACCGGATGCGACAACCGCGTCTGGTCTTCTTCGGGCAGGAATGTTCGACCGAGCGCGGGCTTGACGCCGAGCATGTCGAAATAATTGCCCGAAACCAGATAGCCCCAGAGCTTCTCGTTATTGCCGTTCCGGCTCAGGCCCAGGCTCACAAAACGATAAACGAGCAATCCCGACAGGGCTTCGTTGCGGTCGCGGAAATCGAGATAGTTCGGATAAGAGAATGCAGCGAACTGTCCATCCTTCCCGACGGCTGAAACCGAAACGACCTGTTCAGGATTGGCCACCGGCAGCGGGCGAAACAAAATCATATTGACCAGGCTGAAAATCGCCGTATTCGCCCCAATACCCAAAGCCAGCGAAACCACGGCGATCAACGTGAAGCCGGGTTTCTTCGCCAATATTCGCGCGCCGTAGCGCAGATCTTGTAAAAGGGTTTGCATAATTCCTCCTGGAA
>CAYWDW010000664.1:0-3593 GCA_964457105.1 uncultured Heliobacteriaceae bacterium | reverse complement strand
CTTCAGCAGTCAATGGCCCGGAGTCCTGAGACCGTCTCTGATCGAATTCAGACCTGATCCTGCGGAAGCGGCAATATCAACACCCATACCCCGGAAAGGTTCGATTCAAGTCGAATGAATCTACGTTCTGTTTTCAGCCTTTTTTCCAGCGATCTGGCCATTGACCTCGGCACGGCGAACACGCTCGTTTATGCCAAGGGTCGCGGCATCGTCGTTTCCGAACCATCCATCGTGGCGATCAACAAGATCACCCATAAACCCGAAGCCGTCGGGGCCGAAGCCAAAGAGATGCTGGGTCGCACGCCCGGCAACATCGTCGCCATCCGCCCGATGAAGGACGGCGTGATTGCGGATTTTGAAGTCACTGAGAAAATGCTGCAGCACTTCATCCGCAAGGCGCACAACGGCAAGACCTGGGTCAGCCCGCGGATCGTCATCGGCATTCCGTCCGAAATCACGCAGGTCGAACGCCGCGCGGTCGAAGACAGCGCCTATCGCGCCAAGGCTTCTGAAGTCTACCTGGTCGAGGAAGCCATGGCTGCGGCCATCGGCGCGGGCCTGCCGATCACCGAACCGCACGGCAACATGATCGTGGACATCGGCGGCGGCACGACCGACATTGCAGTGATTTCGCTGTCAGGGATCGTCTATTCACGTTCGGTGCGCGTTGCCGGCAACGAGATGGACGAAGCCATCACGCAATACATCAAACGCAAATACAACCTGCTGATCGGTGAGCGCACGGCTGAACAGATCAAGATCGAAATCGGCTCCGCCGCGCCGCTCGACGAGGAGCTGACGATGGAGATCAAGGGCCGCAACCTGATTGAAGGTATTCCGAAAACCATCGTCGTGACGGACGAGGAGATTCGTGAAGCCCTCGCCGATTCAGTGGCCACGATTGTCAACGCGGTGCGTGTCGCGCTCGAACGCACTCCGCCGGAACTCTCTGCCGACATCGTGGATCGCGGCATTGTGCTGACCGGCGGCGGCGCGCTGCTCAAGAAACTCGATGTGCGGCTGATGCAGGAAACCGGATTGCCGGTTTCGATGGCCGAAGATCCGCTTTCCTCAGTCGTGCTGGGCGCGGGCGCGATGCTTTCAGACTTCGATCTGCTGCGGCGCGTGCGCTGGGACAGCACGACTCTGCCAGCCCAATAAAAACAGTGGTGAGTGGTTAGTGACCGGAGCAACCTGCGGAAACTAACCACCAGCCACTGCCCACTAACGATTCATCACTGCCTTCCGTGTTTTTCACTGGCGAATTAAAAAAGAAACCCTGGGTGCTGCTGATCGTGCTGCTGGTGGCGCACTGGGTCGTCGTGTCGCTCAACGAAGCGCCGGGCCAGGGCGGCAGGCGGCTGATTCAGGTCTGGGTGCTGGCGGCCTTTGCGCCGATTGAGGAAGGCTTCACCTGGTTTACTTCAGGCATCAGCCATACCTGGAACAACTATTTTGCGCTGCGCGGGGCGCAGGAAGAAAACAAGTACCTGCGCGAAAAAAACACGCAGCTTGAAGCTGAACTGGCCACAACCCAGGATGCCCGGCAGCGCCTGGCCGCGCTTGAAGCGCAGCTCAATCTGAAACAGGCGCAGCCCTGGCCAGCCGTGACCGCCCGCGTGGTAGGCCGCGATGCCAATCAGTGGTTCAGTACCATCATCATTGATCACGGCTCATTTTCCGGCATTACCGAAGGGCAGCCGGTCGTCACAAGCGACGGGCTGGTGGGTCGCATTATTCAGGCCGCGCCCAATGCCGCGCGGGTGCGACTGCTGACGGATGAGCAGAGCGGGGCCGGCGCGGTGATCGGACAGTTGACTGAATCGCGCGTCTTTGGCGTGGTTGAAGGCAAAAATGCCCGACTCTGTAAAATGAATGTGCTGTCTGTCGGCGATGCCAAAGTGCAGGCGGGTGAAGTCGTGCTGACTTCAGGGCAGGACGGAGTCTATCCGCGCGGTCTGATCATTGGCCGGGTCGCGCAGGTGACAACTGATGCCGGAGGCAATCCTGCGCAGGTTGACGTGATCCCGGCGGCTCCGCTCGGCAGGCTGGAAACGGTCAGTGTGCTGCAGGTCGGCCCCGAACAGATCAGGGCCGCGCGGGATGAATTGAATCGCCAAGACCAGGAAAAACTGGAAAAGGAAAAACAGTCAAAGCCTGCCGGACAGAAAAAATAGCCCGGTAAATTCTGAAGCTGTGGGTTGCCACAGTGACAGGGCCGGGCCGGTTGAGGCTTAATACCAGAGGCTGCAATCATCTTTTTTGTGCTGCAGACACAGTTTGCAGCCGACAGAAATCAAACCAGGCTGCGAATTGACATTCCACCTTCCTGATAGTCACAGAAGCGCTGGAATGCGCACAGCCCGCCAGGAGACAGAAGCGCGCGGAAAGCTTCGACAGCAGTGTTAGAGAAAGAATCTCAAAGTTCAGCCCGCACGGTCAGAATCGTGGTTTGCCTGGTGGTAGCCGCGTTTCTGAATACCAGATTGAAAATGGTCAGCGGCTGGCTCGGCTATATAGACTGGCTGCTGCTGGTGGTGCTTTACGTCAGCATGCTGCGCGATCCGGTTCAGGCGCTGATGACCGCGACCGTCGCGGGTCTGCTGCAGGACGGGTTGTCAGGTTCGCGGTTCGGCATCAGCGGCATTGCCCACCTGCTGGCCGCCTGGTTTGCCTTTCAGGTGTCATCGAAATTCTTTGTCGAAGGGCTGCTGGTCAGAATCCCCATCGTCACCGGAGCCACCCTGATTTATCTGCTCACCCGCGTCTTTTTATACCGCTATCTGGGTTTTCAACTGCCACCTGTGATGGAAGTCAACCGGGGTTTTATGGAGGTCTTTTTCGGAGTCTTTATCAATCTGCTGGCCTCGCTGCTGCTCTATGCGCTGCTGGATCGGTTCTTCCGGGTCGGGCTGCGGCAGCGCAGCCGTCGTGCCGAAGCCATGCGGGGACTGCGACGCAGCCCCTGGAACCGGATATAATTGCCTCCGTCCGGCCTGCTGGCCGATCAGGTGTGAAATCAGTTCAGTGCCATGAAAGCAATCCAACCCCAGCGCGGGACAGACAGTTTTGAGGATGTTCGCCAGACCGGCCTGCGGCTGGAAATACTGCGGGTGCTGGCCATCATTATCTGCCTGATTCTGGGCATCCGGCTCTCCTGGCTGCAGGTCCTCAACCGCGAAAATTATGCGCTGCTGGCCGAGCAGAACCGGGTGCGCAATCTGACGATTCCCGCCCCGCGCGGCAGGATTTTCGACCGCAAAGGCCGCCTGCTGGTCAGCAGCCGGGGATCTTACAATATCGTTCTCAGCCGCGAAAAAAAGACTCCGCTCGACAGCAAGATTGATCTGATTGTGGACAACCTCGGGGTTGACCGCGAATGGCTGACGAAAAGATTTGAGGACGCGAAATACGAACCCAAATATGAGTACATCGTCGTCAAGGAGATGGCCACTCCGGCGGATGTCGCCTGGGTCAGAGCGCACAAGGACGAGCATCCCGAACTGATGGCCATTGATACGCCGCAGCTTTTGTGTTTGTCTCTGGGGTAGTGGTCACAGCCTCCAGGTGTCCCGACGCAATCAGGCAGAGCA
>CAYWDW010000663.1:0-3602 GCA_964457105.1 uncultured Heliobacteriaceae bacterium | reverse complement strand
ATGATCGTTGAATATGCGACGACCGAATCATTCAGCAACGCGCAACGCCTCACCGGCCCGGCGGCGCTTGAGCCGACAGATTTCACGGCGCGCCTTGATCTGGCCGGGCTGCCTGCCGGGCAGCAGATTTTTTATCGCGTCAGTTTTCAGTCGCTCGCCGACGGCAAAGTCTTCAGCGAGCCGATGACGGGCAGCTTTCGCACCGCGCCGGCGGGCAGGCGCGACGTACTCTTCACCTGGGGCGGCGATGTGTGCGGGCAGGGCTGGGGCATCAATCCCGAATTTGGCGGGATGAAAATTTATGAGTCCATGCGGCGACTCAGCCCCGATTTCTTCGTTCACTCCGGCGATACGATTTATGCCGACAACGCGATTCAGGCCGAAGTGAAACTGGATGACGGCACGATCTGGAAAAACCTGGTCACGCCCGAAAAGTCGAAGGTCGCGGAGACGCTCGCTGAATTTCGCGGCAATCACCGCTACAACCTGCTCGATGAAAACGTGCGGCGATTCAACGCCGATACGCCGACGCTCGCGCAGTGGGACGATCACGAAGTGCGCAACAACTGGTCTCCGGGGCAGATGCTCGACGACCCGAAATACACGGTCAAAAGCGTTGACCTGCTGGCGGCGCGCGCGAAACGGGCCTTTCTCGATTACCTGCCGCTGCGGTTCAATCCTGACGACCCTGAGCGCATTTATCGCGCTTACCGTTACGGCCCGTCGCTCGAAGTGTTCATGCTCGATGAGCGCAGCTATCGCGGGCCGAACACGCCGAACATTCAGACGACGATCAATGACGAATCGAAATTTCTGGCGAGCGCGCAGGTCGCGTGGCTGAAGGCACGGCTCGCCGCGTCACGCGCAACGTGGAAGGTAATTGCGAGCGATATGCCCGTCGGCATCATCGTGCGCGACGGCAAAACGAACTTTGACGCCTTTGCCAACAGCAACGGCCCGGCGCTTGGACGCGAGCTTGAACTCGCCAGCCTGCTGCGCTTCATCAAACAGCGCAAAATCAGAAACGTCATCTGGATCACGACTGACGTGCATTACGCAACAGCGCATTATTACGACCCGGCGCGCGCGCAGTTCACAGACTTTCTGCCTTTCTGGGAATTCATCGCCGGGCCGCTCAACGCGGGCACGTTCGGGCCGGGTGAACTCGACAACACTTTCGGCCCGCAGGTGAAATTCATCGGCATTCCGCCTGGGATGAAACAGAATCGCCCGCCGAGCGCAGGCTTTCAGTTTTTCGGCTCAGTCAGAATTGACGGCAAAACTGAACTGCTGACCGTGCGGTTGCACGACCTCAGCGGCAAGGTGATTTACACGCTCGACCTGCCGCCTGACCGGAGAAAATAGAACGCGGATGACGCGGATGCGGCGGACTGTTTCGGCCCTGAAGCCATAACCTTCATCCTCAGCACCCGTGCGTGAGAATGCGCGTTGCCAAGCCTTGCAACTGACGGCTATACTCCGCCACGAACGATAACGACCTTTCCAGTTCACAGGAACCAACCATCAGGCCCAGGCTCAACGGCGGAGGCGAGGTGCCGGATTTTACGGTCAGAACACATGAAGATGGCGAAAACATTGATGATTGCTTTGCTCGGCGCCAGCCTCAGCGCGGCGGCGCTCAGCTTCGCGCCGCAACAACGGGCGGCGGTGTTCAGCCACGTCAACATCATCACGGTTGATGGCAAAACCAGGCGCACCATTTACACCACCGACCGTCTGTTTGAGGCTCCCAACTGGTCGCCGGATGGCCGTTCGATGATCCTGAATTCGGCGGGCAAATTATGGCGGCTGCCCGGCGAAGGTGGTTCGCCGCAACTCATCCCGACCGGCGACGTGGACCAAATCAACAACGATCACGGCATTTCGCCCGACGGCAAATGGCTGGCGATTTCAGCCGGTCACATCTTCGTGCTGCCCTTTGAAGGCGGCACGCCGCGCCAGCTCACAACGCAGACGCCGAGTTACTATCACGGCTGGTCGCCGGACGGAAAGACGCTGGCTTATTGCGCGAAGCGTAACGAGAACTTCGATCTTTACAGCATTCCGGTCGCAGGCGGCGAAGAGAAGCGACTGACTTACAGCCTGGCTTATGACGACGGCCCCGATTATTCGCCGGATGGCAAATGGATCTATTTCAACTCTGACCGTTCCGGTTCGTGGGACATCTGGCGCATTCCGGCAGACGGCGCAGGCGCACACGACGAACGCGCCGAACGCATCACCCGCGACGATTACGAAGACTGGTTCCCGCATCCGTCGCCCGACGGCAAATGGATCGTCTTTCTCTCATTCCAGAAAGGCACTACAGGCCATCCGCCGAATCAGCACGTCGTGCTGCGCCTGATGCGTGCGCCCGGCGCGAAAGCGGGCAAACCCAGGATTACCGAACTCGCGAAATTTTTCGGCGGCCAGGGCACGATCAACGTCAATTCGTGGGCACCCGACAGCCGGCAGATTGCTTACGTCAGCTACTCACTCAAAAATGAATCTGGCAATTGAAAACCTGAAGCTTGTCTACACCATCTTCTGCGAAGATGTGCGCTTTGAGGCGTCGAATCATCTGAGCCTGATGGGCGTCGCGCATCAGATCGTCGTGCCGCAACTGCCGATCACGATGATCAAATTTGCGGTCGTCAATCACTGGACAGGCGAGGGGCAATACCTGAGCGAAGTGCGCATTCTTTCGCCTGACCGGATGCAGACGATTGTCGTGTCGCAGCCGTCCGGCTTCATCGTGCCGCCCGATGGTTACTCGGACAACGTCACGGTCTTCGTCAATCTGAATTTTTATCAGCCCGGCCAGCACGTGGTGCAGACGCTGATCAATTCGACTTTGTATGCTGAAACGCTGCTGCCGGTGCTGGTCGCGCAACAGCCGCCGCCCGTGACTCAGAGCGAACAGATTCATTGAGGCCAGGCCTGATGGCACTACCCGCAGAACAACCGCTGCCGCGCCGCTACACGCCAGAGGAATACATCGAACTGGAACGCGCCGCCGACTACAAGAGCGAATACATTGACGGCTACATCTATGCGATGGTCGGAGCCAGCCCGACGCACTGCGCGATTGCCGCCAATGTCATTGGCAGTCTGGTTCCAGAGTTGAAAGGCAGTCGCTGCCGTGTCTTTTCGGGTGATTTGAAAATCGCCACTGATCTCAAAGGGCATTACACCTGTGCCGATGTCGTGATCGTCTGCGGGACTCCGCGGTATCACGATAAATTTCATGACGTGCTGCTCAATCCGACGCTGGTGGTCGAAGTGCTGTCGCCTTCGACCGAAGCTTATGACCGGGGAGAAAAGTTCAAACGCTATCGCCGCGTGGCGTCGCTGACCAATTACATTCTGATTTCGCAGGATCAGCCGCTGGTCGAACACTTCAGCCGACAGGCTGACGGCTGGGCGCTGAATGACGCCGACCGCCTCAGCCGGAAGCTTCAGATCAAATCGCTCAAAGGCACGCTGTCACTGGCCGATGTTTACAGTGGCATTACTTTTCCCAACGCCAGGCGGACAGAGAAGCCAGGTAAAAAGCGCAAACAATCATCAGAAGGGGTGAAAGAAAATGGATCAGGCCGCAC
>CAYWDW010000662.1:0-3611 GCA_964457105.1 uncultured Heliobacteriaceae bacterium | reverse complement strand
ACCAAGGAGCGCCGGCGTCCCGCCTGCGGGTCTTGCGGCGCACGGTTCATTGATCGAAGCCGGGCAGGCGGGACGCCTGCGCTCCTTGTTGGCTCCTTGTTGGCTCCTTCGCCTGCGCTCCCTGCGCCACTGACAAAAGCCTGGAGCTTTGCTATAACCCGCCTTATGAAAGACAGAAAATTTCTGGTGACGGGCGGGGCCGGTTTTATCGGCAGTCATCTGGTTGATTATCTGCTGGCAAGTGAAGCCGGGCGGGTGGTCGTCATTGATGACTTCAATGACTTCTATCAACCGGCCATCAAGCGGGCCAATATCGCGGCGCATCTGAAGCATCCGGCGTACCGGCTGATTGAGGCGGACATTCGCGATGACGAAAAGCTGGCAGGCATTTTCCGCGAAGAAAGTTTCGACGCCATCGTTCACCTGGCCGCGCGAGCCGGGGTGCGGCCTTCGCTTGCTGAAGCTCGCCTGTACCAGGAAACCAACATTGCCGGGACGCTCAACCTGCTCGAACTGGCGCGGCTGCACGGTATCAGAAAGTTCATCTTCGGTTCGTCAAGTTCTGTTTACGGCCCGACGGCGGTGCCGCCATTTCGCGAGGACGCGCCGCTCGCGCCCATCTCGCCGTATGCTGCGACCAAAGCTGCCGGTGAATTGCTCGCACACACTTACAGCCATCTGTACAACCTGCCCATCGTCTGCCTGCGCTTTTTTACGGTTTACGGCGCGCGGCAGCGGCCTGATCTGGCAATTCACAAATTCGCCCGGCTGATGGCCGCCCGAAAACCGATTCCGGTCTTCGGTGATGGTTCAAGCGAACGTGATTTCACTTATGTTGACGACATCATTCAGGGCATTGCGGCGGCGCTGCGTTACGAAGCCACGCCGTTTGAGATCATCAACCTGGGCGAGCAGCACACGATTACGCTGGCGCGGCTGATTGAACTGCTGGAAGCGGAGCTGGGCCTGGCAGCGATCATTGATCGCCAGAGCGCACAACCCGGCGATCTGCCGCGCACGCACGCCGACATCAGCAAAGCGCGGCAACTGCTCGGCTACGAACCGTCCACGCCCATCGAAGCCGGGATCAAAAAATTTGTCGCATGGTTCAAAACGGCAACGGGCTGAAACCATTCCAGCCCGTAAACACAGGCGCTGAGCGCATAAAAAATAATCTTCTGGTTGACAAACGGCGGCGGTGACGTGTAAAAAGCCTGCACGCTGAAACATTACGATGATTCATCATGACCGCCGCAGTGATGAGCCGGATTGATGATGAACATTCTGACAGTCAACGCCGAAGCAATTTGAAAGCAGGAAGCACCATGGTCTTACGAACAGGTTTCAATAACTGGGCCAGCAGTGGCAGTTCACCTTCAGTCGTGCTGAACCCCAATGTTTTCACCCTTCCCGTCTGCCTGCCTTTCGCCGCCTCCTGTCGCACCTCCTGTTGTTGTTGCCGCTAACTGCTGCCACGTTCGCAGAGATTCCCGTTCAATTCCCGCATCAGCTCCGGCTGAGTTGTCACGCACCGCGCCTGTGGTGTGCTGGTGCTGAAGCCGCTGAGCCTGAGGCCTGAGCCAGGGACTGACACAGGATCATCGTCTCTGCCCGAAGTGTCAGCTCACCGCCTTACTACTGCCGCTGCCGCAGCGGGCAGGGGCAGGTCTATTCACCATCAGGCAAAAGGAAATTTTTATGGCAGACGCACATCCCGGAGAGAACCGAGCCGAACGCATCAAGCGTGAAAAGGACGGCCTCGATGTCCGCGCCGACATTGCACGATATGCGCAGACCGGCTTTCACGCGATTGATCCCGATGACCTCGACCGTTTCAAGTGGTACGGCCTTTACACGCAGCGCCCGGCAGAAGAGGGCTTCTTTATGCTGCGCATCAGAATTCCCAACGGCGTCCTCAGCTCAGAACAGCTTGAAACCATCGGCTGGCTGTCGAAGGTCTATGCCCGCTCAACCGGCGACATCACCACGCGCCAGGACATTCAGTTTCATTACGTGCGCATTGAAGATGTGCCGCGCATCCTCGATGAACTTGACGGCATCGGCCTGACGACGCAGGAAGCCTGCGGCGATGTGGTGCGCAACGTCGTCGGCAGTCCGCTGGCCGGAGTCGAAGCCGGAGAACTGCTTGATGCCCTGCCGATTGTCGCTGAAGTTCACGCGTTGTTTCTCAACAACTATGCCTTCTCGAATCTGCCGCGCAAATTCAAGATTTCGATTTCGGGCAGCGCACAGCCGCAGGAGCAGCACGAAATCAACGATGTCGGCCTGATCGCCGTCAGCAATGACCGCGGCGAAACGGGCTTTGATTTATCGGTCGGCGGCGGACTTGGCGCGGCGCCGCACCTTGCGCGGCGGCTCAATGCCTTTGTGCGCCCGCACGAAGTCAGCGAAGTCATCACGCGCATCGTTGAAATCTTTCGGGATCACGGCAACCGCGACAATCGCAAGAAAGCACGGCTGAAATTTCTGGTGGCGGCGTGGGGCATTGAACGCTTTCGCGCTGAACTCGAAGCGCGGCTGGGTCGTCAGCTTGAAGATTACCGTGCCAGCGAAATTCCCGATGCTCCGGCGCAGCCTTACCTCGGCGTCGGCTTGCAGAAAAACACTGATGCCCAGGGCCACCCGCTTTATTACGTCGGCGCGGCGGTGTTACGGGGCCGCATTTCAGGCGAGCAGATGATTCACCTTGCCGGGCTGGCGCGCTTTTACGGCAGCGGGCGCGTGCGGCTGACCGCGACGCAGAATCTGATCGTGCTGGATGTGCCGCCGCGACTCGTCGAAGCACTGACCGCCGAACTTGCCGCGCTCGACCTGCACGTTGAAGCCTCGCCGTTTCGCAAAGGGACGGTGGCCTGCACCGGTCGGCAATTCTGCAAGCTCGCCATCGTTGAAACCAAAGACCGCGCCGCTGAAATCGTGCGCCACCTCGAAGCAGCCGTGCCTGATTTTCGTGATGACCTGCGCATCAGCGTCAGCGGCTGCGTCAATTCGTGCGCGCAATATCAGATTGCCGACATCGGCCTGGTGGGCGTCAAGGGACAGGAGAACGGCCAGGAGGTTGAATACTTTCAGATTCATCTGGGCGGTCACCTCGGTCGTCACGCGCGGTTCGGACGCAAGCTGTCGAAGCGCGTGCGCGTCAATGAAGCGAAGGATTACATCGAACGCCTGATTCACGTCTTTCGGGAACGACGCAGAACGGGCGAACGCTTCCACGAATTCATCGCGCGACACGAAGCGGCGGAACTCGAAACGCTGGACGCCGCCATCCCCGAACTCTTTTTCGCCCTCGGCGGTGAAGCATTGTCGGCCTGATTTTCAGGTCGCACGGAGGCAGCAGTGATGAGCATCAACAGCAAAGTTTATCTGGTTGGCGCGGGGCCGGGCGATCCAGGCCTGCTGACGCTGAAGGCGCGCGACCTGCTCGCGGCGGCGGACTGTGTGATTTACGACTATCTGGTCAATCCCGAAATTCTCAGGCACGCGCCGTCGCACGCCGAACTGATTGATGTGGGCAAGCGCGGCACTGAGCTTTCGTGGACGCAGACCGAAATCAACCGGCTGCTGATTGAGAAGGCGCGTGAACATCG
>CAYWDW010000661.1:0-3613 GCA_964457105.1 uncultured Heliobacteriaceae bacterium | reverse complement strand
CAGGCGGGGCGGGTGGTTGGAGAGCAGGCGCAGTTTTCTGACGCCGAGTTCGTGCAGGATTTGCGCGCCGGTGCCGTAATCGCGCACCTGCGGCATCGGCGGATGATCTTCCTCGCGGTATTCCTCACCGGTGGCCTGCGCGCGCTCAAGGCTGCGCAACTGTGCGACCAGGCCAGTGCCCATCATTTCCTGTTTCAGATACAGCACGACGCCGCGCCCGGCCTGCGCAATCATGTTCAGGGCGCTTTGCAACTGCGCGCCGCGATCATCGAGCAGGCTGCCGAACACATCGCTCAGCACCATCTGCGTATGCACGCGCACCAGCACCGGCTCATCAGCTTTGATGTCACCCATCACCATCGCCAGATGAATTTCGCCGTTGAGCGTGTTTTCAAAGGCGATGGCGCGAAAGAGGCCGTGCGTGGTCGGCACGTCGGCGACGGCAATGCGACGCACAAAAACCTCGGTGCGCAGGCGATAACGAATCAGATCAGCGACTGAAATGATGTTGAGGCGATGCAGGTGCGCAAACTCGACCAGTTGCGGCAACCGCGCCATCGTGCCGTCTTCGTTCATCACTTCGCAGATCGCTGCTGCCGGCGTCAGCCCGGCGATGCGCGCCAGATCAACGCTCGCTTCGGTTTGTCCGGGCCGCATCAGCACGCCGCCCTTGCGCGCGCGCAGCGGAAAGACGTGGCCGGGCCGCGCAAGGTCAGCGGCTTTTGTGCGCGGATCGGCGGCGGTGCGAATCGTCACCGCGCGATCAGCCGCTGAAATGCCCGTCGTCACGCCGCGTCGCGCTTCGATTGAAACCGTGAAGGCCGTGCCGAAGCCGGATGAGTTCTCTTCGTGCGACACCTGCAGCGGCAGCCGGAGTTCATCGCAGCGATCCTCGGTCATTGGCAGGCAGATCAGGCCGCGCCCTTCACGGGCCATGAAGTTGATGATTTCCGGCGTGACCAGTTCCGCCGCGCAGGCCAGGTCGCCTTCATTCTCGCGGTCTTCATCATCGGTAATGATGACTATTCGCCCGGCGCGAAAGTCTGCAATGGCTTGTTCGATAGTGGCGAAATGCATGCGGTTGAAAAGGCCAGCGAACTGTCCATTCGCTGGCCAGCATGGTTATGGTTTCGCTGGCGCAGGCTTGCGCGGAAATTTCTCATCGCTCATCGCAGCGTGGTAAAGAAACGCCGCCATGATCGTCGCCGCCTGCTTCAGGTCATCGGCCTGAATCCGGTCGAAGACATCCATGTTTGAATGGTGCGTGCGCGTGTCGTATTCGATTTCATCCTGAATGAACTGAAAGCCCGGCAGTCCGATGGCGTCGAATGACAGATGATCGGTGCCGCCGGTGTTGGAAATCGAAAGCGTCGCCGCGCCCAGGTCGCGGAACGGCATCAGCCAGTCGCGGAAGAGCGGACGCGCCGCTTCGTTGCCCTGCATGTAAACGCCGCGAATCTTGCCGGTGCCGTTGTCAAGATTGAAATAGACCGAGAACTTGTCGTAATCGGGTTTGGTGTTGATCTTCGCTCCGGCGCCGCCGCCCATCATCGCGGCCATTTCAGCCTGCGGCGAACCGGCGTCAGCGCGCGCGCCAAAATGCTCTTTGACGTAAGCGCGTGAACCGAACAGGCCCTGCTCTTCGCCGCTCCAGAGTCCGATGCGAATTGTGCGACGCGGCTGCAGGTTCAGCGCCTTCAGGATTCTGACCGCTTCCATCGCCACCGCGCAGCCGGCGCCGTTGTCGGTCGCGCCAGTGCCGCTGTGCCACGAATCCATGTGCGCGCCAACCATCACGATTTCATCTTTCTTGTCACTGCCGGGAATTTCGGCAATCGTGTTGTACGAGTTGAGGTCGGTGTCGTGAAACTGCACTGCGAGGTTGACGCGAGCCTGCAGCTTTTCACCAGCCTGAATCAGGCGCACCAGCCGATTGTAATGTTCGTTGGCCACCGTCAACTGCGGCAGGTTGGCCGGAGCGTTTTTATCCCAGGGGTTCACGCGGCCCATAAACAGATTCATCATTACTTCCATCGGCGAATTGCCTTTGACTTCCTGCGGCACTGCGGCGTTTTCGAGAAAGATCGTGCCGCCGTCGCCTGAACGCGAAGGCAACAAGACCATCGCCGCGCCTTCATCGAGGAAGAACTTCAGTTTCTTTGCATCGAGGACTGCGGCCTTGATGAATTCCTGCATGCGCGGATTCGACATCATCGCCATCGGCCCGCCCGCTCTGTCTTTGGCCGGGTCCTGTGCATCAGCCAGGCGCAGCAGATCCTTGTCAGTCAGCCGCCGGGCTTCGGGTTCAAAATGCGCTTTGAGTTCTTTGATCGGCGAACTCAGCACAACTTTGCCCTTGAGCGTGCCCTTGTATTTGTCGAGATCCTTTTCTTCCTTCACGTCAACGAAAACCACGTCAGCCGTGAGCGGGCCGTTTGTGCCGAGCGACCAGGCGCGCGGATACGCAATCAGCGGAATGGCCTGCGGCGCAATGATTTCAGCCGAAAATGATTTGAGCGACCAGCCGCGCCCGAACGGTCCCCACGCTTCGAGGTGCGCGTTCTGCAAGCCCCATTCGGTCAGTTTGTCGCGCGTCCATTCGTTGGCGCGCTTCAGATTGGGCGAAGCCGTCAGGCGCGGGCCGATCACATCAGTCAGGTAACTGAGCGTCGGCATCAACTGCGAGCGGTTCAGTCCCTCATCCTTGATCCTTTCTATCGGGTCATTCGGATCTTTCTTCGGCTGCGCCTGTTGCGCTTGTGCCGGGAAGCTGGCAAAGACGAGCGTCATCAGCAGCAGCAGAACCGGCAGCTTTGAGCGTTTCATAGTCGTCATAAGTCGGAGTCTCCTTTGGTCACGGTCAGACAGCTTTTTGCAGGCAGATTGCTGTGACGGATTGTTCAGTATCCCAGTTCCTGCAATTTCTCCAGCGTCAGCCCGCCCGATTGAGTCAGCCGTGACTGCATCAGGCGCTCGACGTAGCGGGCGATGATGTCAACTTCGAGGTTCACGGCATCGCCGCGTTTGAGCGCCGACAGATTCGTGACCTGCCAGGTGTGCGGGATGACGGCGATTTCAAACCACGTCTCACCGAGCGCGGCGACAGTCAGGCTGATGCCGTCAACGGTGATCGAACCTTTTTCGACGATGTAGCGGGCAAGCGGTGCGGGAAAGCCGATGCGCACAACCTGGCCGTTGCCTTCCGGTCGCGCTTCGAGCAATTCGCCAGCGCCGTCAACGTGGCCCTGCACGAGGTGGCCGCCAAGTCGTGACGCAGGCCTCAGCGGGCGCTCAAGATTGACGCGGGTTCCGGCGCGCATCCGGCGCAGGCTGGTCCGGCGCAGCGTTTCGGCTGAGACATCGGCGCAAAAGCTCTGGCCGGAAATTTCAACCACCGTCAGACAGACGCCATTGACGGCGATGCTGTCACCGATGCCTGAACCTTCAAGCACGACGCGGGCGGCGATTTCAACGCGCGCGCGGTCGGTTGCAGTGGTGATCTTTCTGATCGTGCCTGTTTCTTCGATGATGCCGGTGAACATCAGGAAATCTGCGATTTGAAATTTGTGCTGTGAGCTTCTTTCGACTGCACGATGCGCAGGATTTTTTCGAC
>CAYWDW010000660.1:0-3617 GCA_964457105.1 uncultured Heliobacteriaceae bacterium | reverse complement strand
TGCCGTGATCAACGTGACCAATCGTCCCGATGTTGACGTGCGGTTTACTCCGGTCAAATTTCTCTTTTGCCATGATCCCTGCTGAAAATCGGTGAAAATAAAAGGTTGAAGACTGAAGCCCACAACCGGACTTGAACCGGTGACCTCGTCCTTACCAAGGACGCGCTCTACCGACTGAGCTATGTGGGCTTAAAGGCAAACTGTGCTGGAGCGGGCGACGGGACTCGAACCCGCAACAACCAGCTTGGAAGGCTGGTGCGCTACCATTGCGCTACGCCCGCCCGTGTTTCAAATCTCAGATCTCAGATTTGAAATTTGAGACTGGTGCAGGGGGCAGGATTCGAACCTGCGTACGGCGTTAGCCGGCCGGGTTTACAGCCCGGTGCCATTAACCACTCGACCACCCCTGCACTAATAAATCGTCCTGGAGCCGGTGAAGGGACTCGAACCCATGACCCTCTGATTACAAATCAGATGCTCTACCAACTGAGCTACACCGGCCAAACCCTGTGTTGTAAAAGACCTGCGCTGCGAAAAGGCGGATGGTAGCAACTGACCTCGGATTTTGCAAGTCAGACATGGACTCTGCCTGAGGAATTTTCTGACGGGCTGACCAGACTCTTTCGGTTCTGCCAGAAGCGGCGACAATGATAGCTATTTGCGGGCGCGAATCAAGCCCTTTAGTTCATCCATAAACTCAGAAACATCCTGGAACTCCAGATAAACCGAGGCGAAGCGCACGTAGGCCACTTTATCGAGTTCCTTCAGCCGCCGCATAATCATTTCGCCGATCTTGCTGGTCGGACGCTCGCGCTCCGGCGAGGTCTGCACATACGCCTCAACCGCATTCACGATGGCATCAAGCCGCGCCGTTGAAACCGGACGTTTTTCGCAGGCGCGCAGCAGTCCGGCCATCACCTTGTCACGGTTGAAAGGCTCGCGCCGTCCATCTTTTTTAATGACCATGTACGGAATTTCGTCAATCCGTTCATAGCTCGTAAAGCGCCGCTCGCACTTCAGGCATTCACGGCGGCGGCGGATCGAATCGCCCTCACGCGATTCGCGCGAATCAACGACTCGGTCTTCGATATGACCGCAAAACGGGCATTTCATCTTGTCCCTCCCACGAACAGCATCAAGTATTCAAGTGTCGCTCAGGCGGCATGTTCCTGCGCGATCAGTTCCCGCAATCTGGTCAGGCTCAGGCCATCCCGCACCAGATAAAACAACCCGATAACGAAGGGCGTGCCAAAGGCGATCAGGTGATAGACAATGGCGATGGCCGCTGCCAGGTTCTGCTCAATCCCCAGAAACATCAGTCCGACCTGCGCCGCTTTGTGAAAGGCTCCGGCGGACCCGCCCGGCGTCGGCACGACCGATCCAACCAGCCCGAACCCCATCACGAAAATCGCGTGGCTGAATGAAAAATCCACATTGAAGGCGCGCGCCACCAGCCACGTCGCACCGGCCACCAGGCCCCAGACAGCGGCTGAATAAAACGCCACACCGAGGAGTTCCCGAAAGTTGACCAGCACTGACAAGCCCTCAGCCAGGTGCCTGATCAGATTCAGCAGCGGACGGCTCACCCTTTCAGGCCAGCCCTGCGTGCGCTTCTTCAGCCAGCCAATCAGCACCGGCGCATTCAGTCTGATCAGCACCAGCACCGCGATACCGACAATCATGCCGATAAACATCAGCAGGCCGAGCAGGTGGATTGACCGCATCGTTTTCGGGGCCTCAGCCTGTCCCGCCGGAAGAGCGAAAATCAGCAGGTTGCAGGCAAAAAGCGCAACGACTGTCATTGTGTCAAACAGCCGCTCAATCATGATTGAGGCAATCGTCGCGCTCGGCGGTACCTTTTCGCGCAGACTAAGCACCACCGGCCTGACGACTTCACCAGCGCGCCCGAAAATAAAGATGCTGCCAAACCCGACCGCAGTCGCCACAAACGTGTGATGAAAAGTAACTTTCGTAATCGGCGCCAGCAGCGTCTGCCAGCGCAGCGCGCGCGCGACCATGGTCAGCGTAATCAGAATCATCGCGGCCACCAGTGGCCAGATGCGCACCTGCTGCAAATGCACTTTGACCACCGACCACTCCAGCCGACTGACAAACCAGTAAGCCAGGCCAACGCCAGCCAGCAGGATGAACAGCGATCTCAGTTTCTTTGACACAGGTCAACCTCTCAAGGCCCGCCCACAATATATTGTGTGGCTGGCGAACACTACAACAAAATGGCCTCATCTTGCAAGCCCCTTGTCTGACAGGGGATACAGGGGGGCGGCAGTCGGAAGTCGGAAGTCGGTAGCGAGATAACAGATGACAGATGGCAGATGACAGGAAGCAGCGAGACTGCGGCTTCTCTTCATTCCGACTACCGACTGCCGACTACCGAATTCCGAATTCCGACGGCAGTCGCACTCACGTGAAACTCGCTACAACTATTGTTGATTATTTTGTGGCGGAGAGTTCAATCAGCGCGCGGATGATCCGGGAACTCCGGCAGGGCGGCAGGGCTGAAACAGCCTGACTGAGTTGCGGCGCGACGATGTGAAGCAGGCGGTCTGAAGCCGGTCCGTGTTTCAGAGTTTGAGTGCCGCTTCAATGGCAGCTTCGAGTTTGTCGCGGTCAATGATGCCGAGAAACGACTGAGTGAGTCGCCCCTGTTTGTCGAAGACGAAAGTCGCGGGCAGCCCGCCCGTCCATTCGCGGCTGAATTGTTTGATCATATCTTCGGGTTCATCCACGTCCTGCACGTAGACATCGAATTTTGCGTTCTGTTTTCTGATGAACGGCACGACTTTCGACTGTAGCTCGGCGGTTTCATCGGCGCTGATTGAGATTACCTTCACGCCTCTGGCGCGGTACTTTTTATCAATCCTGACGAATTCAGGAAACTCAGCCACGCACGGGCCGCACCACGTCGCCCAGAAATTGACGACCAGCACCTGACCGCGCAACTGTTCGCGCAAACGGGCAAACTCAACCGGTTTGAGCAGACCCTTGACCTGTTCGCTGTTTGCAGGCGCAGCCGCTTTAGTCGTCGCGACGGCGGCGCTGCGTCTGATCTGACAACCGAAGGCTCTGGTTTCGGCGACGCTCACCGACTGACCGGCAAGCAGTTCATCAAGCGCGGCGCGCAGGTCGTGGCGTTTGACGCGCGACAGTTCGGGTGAATTGTCAATGCGCCCGTGATACCGCAGTCGGCCTGTGCCATCAATGACGAACATCTCCGGCGTTGACTGCGCGTGATAAAGATCAGCCGTCGCGCTGCCTTCATCCTTCAGCACCGGAAAGGCGAATTTATGTTCGGCAACTCTGGCCTTGATGGCCGTGAGTGGTTCATTGCTGTTCGGATAAAAGCCAAGCAGCGCCACGCCGCGCGCGCTGTAATCACGGGCCAGCGCGCGAATGCGTTCGTGATAGGCGTTGACGATGGGACATTGTGTACTGAAAAAACCGACAACCACGATTTTGCCGCGATAATCCTTGAGCGCCTGCGTTTTGCCCTGCACATCCTTCAGCACAAAATCAGGCGCGGCCTGCCCGATGCTCAGGCCGGACGACTGAGCATTGGCGGCGCTGATGAACGCGAGCAGCAACGCACCTGTGAACAG
>CAYWDW010000659.1:0-3617 GCA_964457105.1 uncultured Heliobacteriaceae bacterium | reverse complement strand
ATGTATTTTTAAATATTATAGGCGTCCCGAATTTCCCGGGCGCCCTCCCGGCCCGTAGGGTGTTTCAATCCGCCCTGCGGGCGGCGCCCCCCCCCCGCTCCAATGCTTAATTCAATGCCAGTGGCCCTGGCGGCGCTGAAACAGAGATTCCTGAAATGAAGATTGAGACCGGACAATCTGATCGCTGCGTCGGCGCCCTGCCCTGGCTGTTTCTGCTGCTCGCCTTTCTGGCGCTGACCGCCGCCACAGCCTTTGCGCACGATCCGGGACTGAGCGCGATTGAACTGCGCTTTGCCGGCAGCGAACTCAAAGCGCATCTGACTTTCGCCCGCAGCGATGTGGCTGCGCTTGTTTCAATTGAAGATCACGCGCGCCTTGAATCGCTCGCGCGCGAAGCCATCACCGTCAGCGTGGATGAGCTCTATTTGAATGCAGGCACGGCAACGGTCAGCTTCGATGACAGCAACGGCGTTCATTTCCATCTGACTTTTCCTGATGCAGCGGGAGCGAAACTGCAACTGCGTTCGCTGCTGCTTCCGCGACTTTCCGCCGGGCACAGACAGTTTCTTGCGCTGCGCGGGAACGATGACGCGACGCTCGGCGGACGCCTGCTTGACGCCACGAATAATCTTTACGAACTGAAGCTGAGTGAAGTGGCGCAGTCGCGCGCGGCGTCGCAATCGTTCAGTCAGTTTCTCGCGCTCGGCGGCTTACACATTCTGACGGGCTGGGATCATCTGGCGTTTCTGCTCGCGCTGCTGATTGTCGGCAGCAGCCTGCGCGAAGCGGCGAAGATCATCACTTCGTTCACGCTGGCGCATTCGCTCACGCTGTCGCTGGCGACGCTCGATGTCGTCAGTCTGTCGCCGTCAATCGTCGAACCGCTGATCGCCGCTTCGATCATTTATGTCGGGCTGGAAAATCTGTGGCGAAAAGAACCGCAGCGCCGCTGGCTTTTGACTTTTGCTTTCGGCCTCGTGCATGGTTTCGGCTTTGCCACCGCCCTGAAAGAATCAGGCGTCGGATCAGGCGCAAACGCGCTGCTGCCGCTGTTCGCCTTCAACTCAGGAGTCGAACTCGGACAGCTCGCGGTGGCCGCGCTTGCGCTGCCGCTGATCTGGAAGCTGCGCGCGAAATCCGTTTTCGTGACTCGCGGCGTACCCGTCTGTACCACGATCATTATTCTGGCTGGCGGTTACTGGCTGATTGAACGAACGCTGTTCAGATAACCCGGAGAAAGTTTATGAAAATCCGTTTCTGTCTTGCCCTGCTGATGCTGATCGTCAACCTCAGCGCAGCGGCGCAGACTTCGCGCACGCTGTCCGGCGCGCTCAGGACCAACAATAACGAAGCCGTCGCCGGAGCGACGATCATCGTTCGTTCGACTCAGGGTGAACAGCAGGCGGTCAGTGACGCCGCAGGTAATTTCAAACTGACGGTGGCGGCTGAGCCGCTGACGCTGACGATCAGCGGCAAAAATATCGTCCGGCAGGAAAGAATCATTCGCGCCAATGAAGCGACAGAAAATCTGCGCTTCGAGATCAGCTACACCATTCCGCCGATTCACGACACCCTGGTGATTTCTGCGTCACAGCCCGATCCGGCGATTGACCGGCGCAACGACACCATCTACCGCAACACGTTATTTGCCCGCGACGATCAGATCTTTCAGACGCTCGATGCGGGCATCAACGCCGGACAGCACGAAGGCGGCGGCAAATCGGTTGAGATTCGCCGCTTCGGCTTCAACCTCGATCACGGCGGCGTCGGCGGCGGGTTGAAAGTCCTGGTTGACAACGTGCAGCAGAATCAGAGTACGCAGGGACACGGCCAGGGCTACCTCGGTCAGTTGAAATCGCTGACGCCTGAACTCGTCCAGGACGTGGACATTCTCAACGGCCCGTTCCGCGCGGAATACGGCGATTTTTCGGGCCTCGGCGTCGTTCACATTCGCCTCAAGGAATCGCTGCCCGATCAAATCACGGCGCGCTTTCAGGGCGGATCATTCGACACCTTTCGCACCTTTCTGGCTTACAGTCCGGTGGTCAGCGGCGGCGAGGCGCTGATTGCTTATGAAGGCTCGCGGACTGACGGGCCGTTCATCAATCCGCTCGACTACAAACGCGACAACGTCACCGGCAATGTCATTCGCCACCTGAGCGCAACGCGCACGCTGGGCTTCAAATTCAATTTCGGGCGCAACGATTTCACGTCGTCAGGTCAGATTCCGCTCGATGAAGTCGCGGCAGGTCGGCTGGATCGCTTCGGCTTCATTGACCCGGACAGCGGCGGGCGCGTGCGCAGCGGCATGGCGAGCGCATATTTCAAACAGGAGGCCGCGGCGGGCGGCGTTTTCAAACTGGATGGCTTTGTCGCGCGGTCGCTGTTTGATATGTACTCGAACTTCACGTTCTTTCTGAATGATGAAACCAATGGCGATGAGATTCAGCAGCACGATTCGCGCCTGCAGCAGGGCGTCAACGCGCAGTACCTGCGGCCCTGGCGAATGTTCGGACACAGCGCGCTGCTGACCGCTGGCGCAAACTATCACGACAATCAGATCAACGTCGGCCTGAATCGTTCAGTCCGGCGCACCCCGTTTGCAACCGTGACCAAAGCGCAGGCCCGCGTCATCAACACTGCCGGTTACGTGCAGCAGGGCATTGAACTGTTGCGCGGACGCCTGCACGTTGATGGCGGGTTGCGTTATGACGTCTTCAGATTCAGGGTTGATGATCGCGTTTTGAACACACGGTGTTACAGTACGGGGAGCGGTAGCGACCTGGCGCCTGCGGAAGCGGCTCTTCGGAAGAGACCAGGTCGCTACCGCTCCCCGTACTGTAACAGCGCCGCTCAGTCTGACCAAGCGGCATCGGGAGTGCAGACGGCGGCGCGCGTGCAGCCGAAATTCAATGTGTCGCTGACGCCCGCTGATCGTTTGCCGATGACTCTGTATTTCAATTACGGGCGCGGCATTTCGAGCCAGGACGCGCGCGGCGTCGTTGAGCAGCCGGACGGGCCGAAGATTTCAACCACCGATTTTTATCAGCTCGGCGCCTCGCACCGCCTGGGTCGGCTCGCGCTCAGTTACGATCTCTTTCTGATTGATCGCTCGCACGAACAGGTTTACATCCCCGACGACGGCAGCTTTGAATTTCGCGGGCCGAGCCGCGCCGACGGCTTTGAAATCAAGGCCGCGCTGAAGCTGAACAGCTACCTGTCATTCAACGGCGGCGTGACGAAGGTGATGAATGCGTTCTATCGCGGCACAACGCCGCGTGTGTATGTTGACAGCGCGCCGCACGTCACCGGCAACGCCGCGCTGACGCTGGCGGACTGGAAAGGCCTGAGCGGTTCGCTGCGTTATCGCCACACAAGCAACTACCGGCTCGACGGCGAGGATCCGCTGATTCGCGCTTCAGGTCTTGACGTGCTGGACCTGAGCCTGAGCAAACAGCTTCGTCGGCGCATTGAACTGAACCTGGCCATAGACAATCTCACCGACAAGCGTTATTACGAAACGCAGAATTATTTTGAATCGCGGCTCAGACCCGGCGATCCGGTCATTGCGCGCATTCACGCCACGCCGGGTTATCCACGCACCATCACGGTCGGCC
>CAYWDW010000658.1:0-3621 GCA_964457105.1 uncultured Heliobacteriaceae bacterium | reverse complement strand
CCCTCGCCGCCGTGCGCGACTATTTTTATCGCGGCCCTGTTGCCCAGCGGATCGGCGCGGCGATGGAAGCGATGGGCGGGTTGCTGCGCGCCAGCGATCTGGCCGCCTTTCACGCTGAAACTGATCAGCCGACACACGTCAGTTATCGCGGCTATGAAGTTTACAAAACAGGTTTCTGGGCGCAGGGGCCGGTGCTGCTTGAAACGCTCAACCTGCTGGAAGGCTTCGATCTGAAAAAGGCCGGACACAATTCGGCTGATTATGTTCACACGCTGACCGAATCGCTGAAGCTGGCCTTTGCCGACCGCGACCGTTATTACGGCGATCCGCGCTTCGTCAAAGTGCCCGGCGCGGAACTGCTTTCGAAGGATTACGCCGCCATGCGCCGCGGCCTGATTGATCCGACATCGGCTTCGCTGGAACAGCGCCCCGGCGATCCGGTCAGAATGAAAGCGGTCGCGCAGATGATCGGGCTTAATTCAACCGGCCCGTCCGAAGTTGATGCCGCCGCACGCGCTCACGACACGACCTGCGTCAACGTGATTGACGCGCAGGGCAATGTCTTTTCGGCCACGCCGAGCGGCGCGTGGCTGCCAGCCGTGGTGGCCGGTGACACCGGCATTCTGATGTCTTCGCGCCTGCAAAGCTTCCTGCTCACGCCTGGTCATCCGAATGAACTGAAACCCGGCAAACGCCCGCGCATCACGCTCTCGCCGCCGCTGGTGCTGAAGGACGGGCAGCCCTTTGCTGCGCTCTCAACTCCGGGCGGCGACAATCAGGATCAGGCCTTGTTGCAGGTGCTGCTCAACGTCATCGAATTCGGTTTGAACCCGCAGGAAGCCGTCGAAGCGCCGCGCTTTGAAACAAAGCATTTCGTCAGTTCATTCGACGATCACAAATTCAATCCCGGCCTGTTGCAGCTTGAGAATCGCCTCAGCGCCGCCGTCATTGACGAACTGAAAACGCGCGGCCACAAGGTCGAAACTGGCGGCCCGTATTCCAACGCCGCCGCTCCGACCATCATCATTTACAATCCGCAGACCAGAGTCATTCAGGCCGGCGCCGACGTGCGGCGCGGGCGTTATGCGATTGGCTGGTAAATCACAACTCGGTCCGACATAGAACAGAAAGGATTTTTTCTTGAGCAGTCCGGCTTGTCTGATTTCAAAACCTGAGGCCTGGCAGGACGAGGTGATTCACGGGGATTGCCTGGACGTCATGCAGCGGATGCCTGCGGGAATCGTTGATCTGATCGTCACCTCGCCGCCCTATGCTGACAGTCGCCGGAATACTTACGGCGGCATTCACCCGGATGATTACGTCGCCTGGTTTCTGCCGATTGCCGCCGAGATGAAAAGAGTTCTGAAAGATGACGGCAGCTTTATTCTGAATATCAAGGAAAGGGTCTTTGCAGGCGAGCGGCACACTTACGTCATCGAACTGATTCTGGCTTTGAAGCAGCAGGGCTGGCTGTGGACTGAAGAATACATCTGGCACAAACGGAACTGCTCGCCGGGCAAGTGGCCCAACCGCTTCCGCGACGCCTGGGAGCGATGTCTGCAATTCAACAAGCAGAAAAAGTTCAGGATGTATCAGGAAGCGGTGATGGTGCCGATGGGCGACTGGGCGAAGACGCGATTGAAAAGCCTGGGCGACAACGACCGCGTCAGATTCAATTCGCAGGTCGGCAGCGGCTTCGGCAAAAACGTCTCGAACTGGATTGGCCGCGAGATGGCCTATCCGACCAACGTGCTGCACCTGGCGACCGAATGCGGCAACAAGAATCACAGCGCGGCTTTCCCGAAGGAGTTGCCGGCCTGGTTCATCAAATTGTTGACGAAAGAGAGCGACCTGGTGCTGGACCCGTTTGCCGGTTCCGGCACGTCTTGCGTCGCCGCGTCTGAACTGAACCGGCGGTATCTTGGGATTGAGCAGAAGGACGAATATTTTCAACTGGCAGTTGCGAACATCAACGAAGCCGGGTCAGGCATTAAGCTGATAACCCGGTTCAGTGCTTCACCGGAAGCTTCATGACAGTTGATCTTCAGATGCCGGATGTGGAGAGCGGCGAGCGCTCGCCGCTCTCCATACCCGGCGCTGCTTCCCGGTTTCACAAAACAAGGAGGACGCTATGTTCACACGGACCCGTCGCAACTTTCTGCGTCAGTCACTGAGTCTGACGGCTGCTGCTGCCGGGGTGAATCTCATCACCGGCAAAATCACGCAGGCTGGAACGGCGCGCTCATACCGCAACATTATTGGCGCGAATCGGCGCGTGCGGCTCGGGCTGATCGGCTGCGGCGGGCAGGGGACGGGCGATCTGCGCGCCGCGCTCCGAATTGGCAATACTGAACTCGTTGCCCTGTGTGATGTGGATGACCGGCAGATTCCTGAAGCGCTCAAAAAAATTCAGAAGCGCGATGGCCTCGCCGTCAGCCCGCAGCTTGTGACCAGAGATTTCAGAAAGCTGCTTGAGCTGAAGGACATTGACGCGGTGATCATCGGCACGCCCGATCACTGGCACGCGCTGCCGATGATTGAGGCGTGCATGGCGGGCAAGGACGTGTATGTTGAGAAACCGCTGTCGCTGACGATTGCCGAAGGCCGCGCAATGGTTGACGCGGCGCGACGCTACAACCGCGTCGTGCAGATGGGCACGCAGCAGCGCAGCGCGCCGCATTACAGGGATGCGGTTGAATATGTGCAAAGCGGACAGCTTGGCAAAATTCGCGCGGTGCGCTGCTGGGCTTATCAGGACTGGATGGGCAACATCGGCCACAAGCCGGACAGCGCGCCGCCGCCGGAGGTTGATTATGATTTCTGGCTCGGCCCGGCTCCGCAGCGGCCCTTCAACGAGAACCGTTTTCATTTCAACTTCCGCTGGTTTTACGACTACAGCGGCGGGCTGATGACCGACTGGGGCGCGCATATGATTGACGTTGCCAACTGGGCGATGAAGCTCAAAGCGCCGCTCTCGGCGGCTTCAGTCGGCGGCAAGTTCGGCTTTCCCGACAACGACGAAGAGACGCCCGACACGCAGCAGGCGATCTGGGATTGCGGCGATTATTCGATGATCTGGGAACACGCCACAGCCATCGGGCAGGGGCCGTTTATGCGCGATCACGGCGTCGCCTTTCACGGCAACAACGGCATTCTGGTGGTTGATCGCGGCGGCTGGGAAGTTTACCCCGAAACCGACGGCTCGGCGGGCCGGAAGAAATACCGGAACGGTGCGGCCTCGCTGCCGCGACAATCGAGCGGCGGCGCCGATTACCATCAGTTGCACGTCAAGAACTGGCTTGACTGCCTGGATTCGCGTCGGCGCCCAAACAGCGATGTTGAGATCGGTCACAACTCAATGATCGCGCTGCATCTCGGCAACATCGCTTATCGCACGAAGCATACGATCCAGTGGGATGTCAAAAACGAAAGAGTCATCGGTGACGCCGCCGCGCAGCGCCTGGTCGCCAAAGATTACCGCGCGCCGTGGAAGCTGCCAACATTATCGTAAAGCTGCGATCCCTGAGACGGTGTTTGGAGTTCCAGCCGGAAGAGAGATGACGGAACAGACGGAAATAACGGAACAAACGAAACCAGGCAGCTTCAGCACAGGTCCGGACT
>CAYWDW010000657.1:1049-3624 GCA_964457105.1 uncultured Heliobacteriaceae bacterium | reverse complement strand
AGATGACAGATGACAGATGACAGATGACAGATGACAGATGACAGATGACAGATAGCCGCAACTGCGGACGCGACTGCCGCTGATTCTTCGGTTTCTTCCTTCTCTGCTGCTTCTGCCGAATTCCGAATTCCGTCTTCCGAATTCCGCCTTTTATGCATCTCCTTGAGGCTTTGCTGCGCCTCTTCACCACCTGGGGTTATGTCATCGTCTTTTTCGGCGTGATGCTCGAAAACGCCGGGCTGCCGGTGCCGGGCGAAACGATTCTGCTGGCCGCCGGCTTCTTTGCTTCACAACATCATTTCTCGGTGCCGATGGTCATCATCGTGGCGATGACCGGCGCCATTCTGGGCGACAATCTGGGTTATCTGGCGGGGCGGAAGCTGGGGCGCGGCTTTGCCGAAAGGTACGGGCGCTATGTCTTTCTGACCGCCGAGCGCATCAGGGCGTGCGAGGAATTTTTTGCGCGGCACGGCGACAAGACGATTCTGATTGCGCGGTTCGTGTCGGGCCTGCGCGTCTTTGCGGCTTTCTTTGCCGGGATGTCGCACATGCGCTGGCGCACGTTCTTTATCTTCAATGCAGTCGGCGCGGCGCTGTGGGCCACAGTGATGACGCTGATCGGATACTTTTTCGGTCATAGCTGGGAGCTGATTGAAAAAGTTCTGGGCCGCGCCGGACTGGCGATGCTGGGCATCATCGTGCTGTGGGGCGCGATTGAAGCGCTGCGCCGCTTTCAGCAGCAGGCGGCGGCGGGCGGAGTTGAAAACATCTGGACGCGGCTGCCGGTCATTGAACGGCGCGAGGCGGCGCTGGTGCTCTTCAATCTGGCGCTGATTGCATTTTTCATCTGGCTGAGCCGGATGGTTGCGACAGATCACGATCAGCATTTTGACGAAGCGATTCTCTGGTGGATGCACGGCCAGGCGCGGCCCTGGCTGGACTGGCTGATGTGGCTGATCTCGCAGCTTGGGACTCCGGTTTTTCTGCTGGCGGTCGGGCTGGCGGTGGCGATTTTCTTCTTTCGGCGTTATGGCCGTCGGCGCGAAGCTGTCGCCATGCTGCTGGCGATGGGGCTGGCGGCGCTGCTCAATCAGCTCAGCAAATTCGGCTTTCATCGCCCGCGCCCGCATCTGTGGAACACGAGCATTCAACTGCACAGCTACAGTTTTCCGAGCGGTCACGCGATGGGTTCGATGGCGGTTTATGGCAGCGCGGCGCTGCTGCTGAGTTATGCGTTTCCGCGCCATCGCTGGGCGTTTCGCCTGATTGCCGCAATGCTGGTGCTGCTGATCGGGCTGAGCCGCATTTACCTGGGCGTTCACTGGCCGACCGATGTGCTGGCCGGATTTGCCGCCGGCCTGGTCGTCATGTTCGTCACCGTCTGGTGGCATGCCCGCGACCTGTCACCCTTCGCTTATCACAGCACGCGGCAGCCGCCTGAAGCGCCTGGCCAACCGTCAGCACCCGGCGTATGATCCGGGCATCCCCCCGGAAGATCACGCCCCACAATGAAAAATAATGTCATCTGCAGGCCTCAAACGTCCGCGCGAAATCTGGCTGCTGGTCAATCACCGCACGATTGCCGGGCGACGCCTCAGCGTCGGAGCCGCCATTCACACGCTGGCCGCGATGATCGGCATCGCCGCCTTTGAAGCGGCTCTGGCGATGGAAGCGCTCGGCTGGCTCTTCAGTCTGAAAGTGATGACCACCGCCGGTTACTGGTTGATACTGGCCGCTGCCGTCAGCCTGACTCTGGCGGTGCCTGCCGGAATGGTGACGCGCTGGCGCTGGCTGAAACAGACGCCGAACAGCGGCAACGCCGAACAGCGGCTGATCCGGCGGGCGCTGCGTCGCCATGCCGTCCTCGGTCTCTGTTTTTACGGGCTGCTGATGATGATTACCTTCTGGCGGATAAAACTTCAGTGGCAGGCGGCGGCGGGCATTCCGGTCAGCGGCCTCTATCCGGCAGTGCTGCTGGTGGCTTCGCTGGTGATGATCTTTCAGGTCTGGCTGGGCGGCGAAGTCGCGGTTCATTTCGCTGTGCAGCAGGACCGGAATGCTGGCCGGAATGCTGATCGGTCTTAACGGGAAATTGATGCTGCTCTGCTGTCTAAACCCGCCAGCAGATGCTAAAGTCACGCTTCCGCATCCGCAGGGTTTTCATCACGCCACAACCGGAGGAATCCATCGTGCTGCACGTCAGAAAGCTGATCGCACTCATGCTTACTTTCGCCCTGCCCCTGCCCGCCTTTGCTCAGCAGGCGCGACCGGCCAGAACGCAGACGCCCGAAGGCAGCAGGCGCAAACTGCCCGGACCAATGACCACCGGCACGCTGCTGCCAAACGGCTGGACGCTGACGCCCGAAGGCAGGCAGATTCCCGTGAGCGACCTGCCGATGAATATGGAGATCAGCCCGGACAAACGCTGGCTGCTCGTGACAACCAACGGGAACGGCGAGCAGACGATTGAAGTGATTAACCTGACGACTGAACACAGCGTGCAAAGAGTGACGGTGAAAAAATCGTGGCTCGGCCTGGCCTTCGCGCCCGATGGCAAACGGTTTTTTGTCTCAGG
>CAYWDW010000657.1:0-1039 GCA_964457105.1 uncultured Heliobacteriaceae bacterium | reverse complement strand
TGACAACGAAGTGCTGGTCTTTGACTTCGCTGACGGCCAGGCCACTGAGGCGGGCAAAATCATGCTCGGCAGCAGCCAGTATCACGCGCTCAATGAACGGCAGCGCGAAGAAGCGCGCCGCCAGGGTCGCGGTGAATTTGCCTTCCCTTCAGGCATTGCCGTCACGCCCGATGGCAAACGTCTTTACGTGGCCGAAAACCTGGCGCACCAGGTCGCGGTCGTTGATCTCTCAAACAATCAGGTCCTCACCAAAATCAGCGTCGGTGAATATCCGTATGACTGCACGATCTCAAATGACGGCAGGCGCGTTTACGTCAGCAACTGGGGGGCGCGCAGCGTCGCGGTCATTGATCCGGCGACGAACCAGGTGATCGGCAGCATTCAGACCGGCGATCATCCGAACGACCTCGAACTGACGCGCAACGGCAGAACGCTTTATGTCGCCAATGCCAACAGCAACACCGTCTCGGTTATTGACACCGCGCAGATGAAAGAGATTGAAGCCATCTCAACCGCGCTGCATCCGAAATCGCCCGCCGGCAGCACGCCCAACGCCGTTGCGCTCGCGCCCGATGAAAAGACGCTCTACGTCGCCAACGCCGATAACAACAACGTCGCGCTGGTTGATGTCAGTCGCCGCGGCGCAAGCAAAATCAAAGGCTTCATTCCGACCGGCTGGTATCCGACTTCGGTACGCGCCGGGCGCGATGCCCGACGCATCTTCGTCGCCAACGGCAAAGGCGTCGCGTCAGCCGCCAACCCGCAAGGCCCGACGCCGCTCAAGGGCCGCAGCGATCAATACATCGGCAGCCTGCTCAAAGGCACGGTGTCAATCATCAGACTGCCGGGCAACAGGCAGCTCAGACAACTCACGCGCCGCGTTTACGCCAATTCGCCTTACACCGATGAACTGCTCAAAGCAGCCCGCGCGCCGCGCGAAAAAACCGCCATTCCCGTGCGCGTCGGCGATCCGTCGCCGATCAAGCATGTCATTTATGTCGTCAAGGAAAACCGCACTTACGATCAGGTGCGTGGTGAT
>CAYWDW010000656.1:0-3630 GCA_964457105.1 uncultured Heliobacteriaceae bacterium | reverse complement strand
CTTCATCGAGGCGCGGGATGAACTCCGAACCGAGCAGCGGAAAGATCGCGCCGCTGATGAGGACCAGCGCAACGGCGGCAATGACGGCAGTCCGACGACGGCCCTGCACGAAACTGAAGGCCGGGCGATACCATTGCCTCGCAACGCGGATGACCAGGCTCTCACGCTCCGAGACCTTGCCGCGCAGGATGAAGCTCAGCATCGCAGGCACGTAAGTCAGCGAAAGCAGCAGCGCCCCGGCCAGCGCAAAGACGACCGTGAGCGCCATCGGCTTGAACATCCGGCCCTCGATGCCCGTCAGGCTGAGGATCGGCAGATAGACGATGGCGATAATCAGGACAGCAAAGACGACCGGGCGACCAACTTCTAAACAGGCGTCGAGAATCGTGCGCTCCGACGACTCCGGCGCTCCTTCGTGCTGCGCTTCGGCGCGTTTGCGGACGGCGTTTTCAACCATGACGACCGCGCCATCAACGATCAGTCCGAAGTCGAGCGCGCCCAGGCTCATCAGGTTGCCCGACACATCGAAGAGCCGCATCAGAATTGCCGCAAAGAGCATCGAAAGCGGAATGATCGTCGCCACCAGCAGCGCGCCGCGCCAGTTGCCGAGCAGCAGAATCAGCACGATCACGACCAGCGCCGCGCCTTCCAGCAGATTTTTGACGACGGTCCTGATCGTGCGGTCCACGAGTTCCGTGCGGTCATAAAAGGTGTGCAGTTCGACGCCTTTGGGCAGCGTCTTTTTGATCTGCTCAATGCGTTCCCTGACACGATTGACCACGGCGCGTGAATTCTCGCCCTTGAGCATCAGCGCAATGCCCGCGACGATTTCGCCTTTGCCATCGGCGGTCACCGCCCCCTGCCGCACGGTCGCGCCCGTCACGACTTCGCCCACGTCGCGCACGTAAACGGGAATGCCTTCCCGCCCGGTTTTGACGACGATGTTGTTGATGTCTTCAATTGAAGACACCAGGCCGATGCCGCGCAGCAGGTATTGTTCCGGGCCTTTTTCAATGTAGGCGCCGCCGACGTTGGCGTTGTTGCGCGCGACGGCTTCAAAGATATCGCGCAGCGTCAGCCCGTAAGCCTGCAACTGAATCGGATCAACCCGCACCTGATACTGCTTTTCCAGTCCGCCGAAGCTGTTGACTTCGGTCACGCCGGGCACGCTGAGCAACTGTCGCCGCACGTTCCAGTCCTGAATCGTGCGCAGCGCCGTCGCGTCGTACTGCCGCCCCTCGCTGCCTGGCGCGGCGCGAAGTTCGTATTGATAAATCTCGCCGAGGCCGGTCGAAATCGGCCCCATCTCCGGCGAGCCGATGTTTACGGGAATCTGTTCGCGGGCCTGCGCCAGGCGTTCAAGCACGAGTTGTCGCGCGAAGTAGATGCTCACCGCATCGTCAAAGGCAATCGTGACCGCTGACAACCCGAACTTCGACACCGAGCGAATCTCCGCGATGTCAGGCAACCCGCTCATCGCCACTTCGACCGGGAAGGTGATTTGTCGCTCGATTTCGAGCGGCGCCAGTGAGGGCGCGGCGGTCAGCACCTGCACCTGCACGTTGGTCACGTCGGGCACGGCGTCAATCGGCAGTCGCTGCAAACTGTACAAGCCCGCGCCGATGAGCAGCGCGACCAGCAGCAGCACAATCAGGCGCTGGGCAATAGCAAAGCGAATGAGTCCGTTGATCATCAGTGTCCCTCCCCCAGTTCGCCCTTCAGCAATTGCGCCTTGAGGGTGAAGCTGCCGGTGGTCACGACGCGCTCGCCAGCCTTCAATCCGGCGACGATGTGCCGCCGCCCGTCAGTGACGCCGCCGATTTCGACCTCGCGCGCTTCAAACCGTGCGCCCTGCTCAGGCTGCGCGTGCGGCTCCTCGTTGCCCTTTGGGACGAAGACAATGATGCGGTCGCCAAGGCGCTGCACGGCCTCGTCGGGAATCACGAGCGACAACTCGCCCGCCGCCTCTGCCCTCGTCCTGAAGCTGACTTCGACAAAAGAGCCGACCTTGAAGCGCTCGCCCGGATTCGCCATCTCCACGCGCACGCGGGCGGTGCGGGTCGCCTCGTTCAGCAGCGGATCAATGTAAGTGATGCGACCATTCACGGCCTCATCGCCGCCCGCCGCGCGCACCTCCGCCGCCATCCCAGGGCGCAGCCGCCTGACCTGTGTTTCCGGCACATTGGCAATCACCCACAGATTGGCGATATTGGCGACAGTAAAGATCGGCTTACCGGCTTCAATCCCCGCGCCGGCATTGACCAGCCGCTCGGTGATCGCGCCGGAAGTCGGGGCGCGCAGCACGACGAGCGATGTGTCGTGCCGCATCGTGGCGTGTTCGCCGACCGGCAGATCGGCACCCAGTGAACGCAGGCTGTTGCGCAGGTGCGAGACCTCGACGCGCGCCGTCTCGACTTCAGCCTGTGCCTGCTGCACTTCGCGGTTGAGCGAGACATTGCTTTGAAAGTCATACTCGGCTTTCGCGGTTTTGTAAGCGGTCTCGGCGGCGATCAGATCCCTGCCCGCGCCCGCGCCGAGTTCAATCAGCCGCTGCGTGCGGCGCAACTCGGCTTCGGCCTCTTCAAGCCGCGCTTTCGCCTGGAGAACCGCGACGCGGCTTTCCGGCTGTCGAATGCGGGCCAGATTTTTTTCGGCGAGCGCCAGCTTCGTTTCCGCCTCGTGCAGCTTCCCGTGCATCTCGGCGACCTGCGGGCTTGAAACGACAGCCAGCGGCGCGCCCGCGCGCACCCGGTCGCCAAGCGAGACATTGACGCGCTCAATGCGGCCTGAAACGAGCGGAGTGACCTGTTGCGTCTGCTGCTGATTGGTTTCGACCGCGCCGGTCACGCGCAGCGTCTCGCCGACGTTTTGCGCGACCGCTTCCGCCGTCTCAAGCTTCGCCGCCTTCAGCGCTGCGGCTGACAGTTCAATCTCGCCTGCCGCGCCGTGTTCGTCCTGCGGGTGTTCTTCCCGGCTTGCGTTCTTTGCCTGGTCAGACTTTCCGCCGCCTGCGCAGGCGACGGAAAAAATCACTGCGATAACGACAAACAGGCAGGCCGTCAACCGGCCATGAAACCGGCAGGTTGCTGACCGGAGTCGTAATGCTTCACACATGTCTTGTTTCCTCATTCAGAAGATGATGGCCGTCAGAGTTGAAGTGTCAGGCCGAGTGCGGCCTGCTGAATCAGTGCCAGCGGGATTGAGACAGTACGCGAGTATGAGCAAGCGCCCGAAGACAGCAGGTCGGGCGCTCGCTCACGCTCGCGTACCGTACCAGTGTCTCAATGTCACGTAGCCCGATTCAGCGCTGTCAGCCCAAGGGCATTGAATTAAGGAAAAAGAGGCAAGCGTTGCACTGACGTCACAGGGACCGTGGACCTTGGCAATGCGGGCAGCGGCATCAGAGTCGTCGGGATCAGTGGTGGGCCGGGGCGCCCCGGCCCCCCTTGCGCGTGCCCCCCCCGGGGGGGGGGGGCCCCCCCGCGCTCCAACGCTTAATTCAATGCCATTGCGCTGTCAGCCAGGCAGGCGGCGCGATCAAAGAACCGATTCGAGACGCAGGATGCCTGCCGTTGACAGGTAATTCAGCAGGAAATCAATCGCGGAGGGTGGTCAGTGCCGGTGGGCGGG
>CAYWDW010000655.1:0-3637 GCA_964457105.1 uncultured Heliobacteriaceae bacterium | reverse complement strand
CGGCGAGCGAAATGAAGCGCGCCTCAAAGCCGTGCATGCGCGCCTTCCACGACAGGTAATGCGGGTCCAGCGGGATGCAGTTGTGAACATAAATGCCCCAGGAAGTGGCGAAGGTATGCGTGTCATCAACCTCCATTGAATACACCTCAACCGGCTGTTCAGTGGCGATGCTCTCAACCGACCGGACCGGAACAGTGGTCAGCGAACCTGAACGACTGAAGGTGCGTCCGGCAGAAACGCGCCTGCTTTCGGCAAAATAATCCGAGAGCCGCGCGCCTTTGTCGCCAAACCAGTCCTTCATCCGACTGAGTTGCGCGTGACCTTTCATTTGCAGGTGCGGGCGGGCGCGCTTGAAGGTCGGCGTGAACCCGGAATCCTGCAACAGGTAAATCACCTGCTGGAAAAGCTGCGGGCTGCTGCTGAAATAACCGACTTCGGCGGTGGCATTCTGATGAACATAAGACCTGCCATTCTTCAGATAAGTCTGCGTTCCGGTTCTGACATACACATCACCGTCGCCGCGCAACAATCCTTTGAGCAGTTCAAAACGATGCGCGAGCGAGGAGCTGAACAGCAGGTCAGGGATTCGCATTTCGTATGAATTACAGCCGCAATTCAGCACTTCGCGCAACATCCAGCCAAACAGCGGCGAGGCGACGCGAATATGCGTGACCTGATCCACGCGTGAATCACTGACCGAACTCGTCAGCCCCAGTTCGCGGGCCAGAATGTTGCGCACATCGGCGATGAATGTCGTCTCGGCGCGATTGAAACTGAACCGCACGCGATCACGTCCGTTTTCACGAGAAATGCAGCCTTCCGCAAGGTAATAACCAGTCAGGCGGGCCAGCTCCGGCGTGAATTCAATGACTGCGGGCAGCGACGACACGCTCGGCCCGCGCCCGGTGTAAAGCCGCAGGGTTTCGTGCGGCACGTAAAGTCGGTCAGCATTTTCGAGCGCCAGGTAATCGCTCAGTGGCAGGTAGTCCTGACGAATGAACTCGTGAACGGCTTCGGCGCGCAGATGCTGCCTGAGCGTTTCACGATAATCGCGCCACGCGCCGCCATTGATGCGCACGCGCACGCGCGCCGCCAGTTGCGGCGGCAGCAGCGGCAGCAGGTCAAGCTGCGGATTGCGGGATTCCTGCACAGTGCCAATGGCCGGAACGGACGCACAGTGAATCGGCAGGCGGTCTCCGGCTTTCAGATCGCGGGCAAAGACCTGACGCAGATTTCCGGCCTCATCGCTGACCAGCATCGGATGCTGATCGGTCACTGTCAGGTGCCGGTTGTCACTGGTGGTCACCCTGACCAGATGACCGGTGAAGGGACGGCGAAAGAGATAACTCACCTGCTTCCACGCAGGCTGCTGTTTCTCAGCATCCCACGACAGAGCTTCCAGTCCGGGCTGACGGATCACCTCGCTGCGCTCAAGTGAGAATCTGTCAGCGGCTTCATTCGATTCCTGTTCGGCAAAGAGCGCGGACAGCGTCACGAGTCGCTCGCTTCCAGCCAGGCCTGCGGAACGCACCACCACTGTTTCATCGCCGGTCAGGCAATGCCCGCCAATGCCCGGCCCCGGATAGAAGGCCATAAAGCCGAACGGCTTGGTCGCTGCCGCTTCGATGACTTCCCAGGTGTCAATGCCGAGCGTGTCGCAGAGTTGCGCGAGTTCATTGACCATGCCGATGTTGACGGCGCGGAAGGTGTTTTCAAGCAGCTTGGCGGCTTCGGCGGCGCGGGCCGAACCGACGCGGTGGACGTTCGAGACAATGGCCCCGTAAGTGGCGACGGCGACATCGGTGCTGTCTGCCGTCACGCCGCCCACGACTTTCGGGATGTTGTGAGTATTGAATTGCGGATTGCCCGGATCAACGCGTTCGGGCGAGAAGGCCAGGAAATAATCCCGGTCGAGTTCGAGGCCCTTCGCGTCAAACATCGGGCGCAGCACTTCATCGGTCGTGCCGGGATAGGTTGTTGATTCGAGGATAATGAGCTGCCCCGGACGCAGCGTTTCAGCGATCTTTTCTGAAGCGGCGAGGATGTATGAAACATCCGGGTCCTTGGTCTTTCTGAGCGGCGTCGGGACGCAGATGATGATGATGTCCTGATCCCGAAGTTGCGCGAAATCGGTCGTCGCCTTCAGCCTGCCGCTGCTGACGAGTTCAGCGACCTGCGAAGTCGGCACGTCAATAATGTATGACTCACCGCGATTGATGGCGTCGGCCTTGCGCTGATCAACTTCAAAGCCGGTGGCGCTGAAGCCCTTGGCGGCAAATTCTGAGGCCAGCGGCAACCCCACATACCCCAGCCCGATGACTCCGACCCGCGCGCGGCGGGCAGCAATGTTATCCAGTAATGACTGTTTGTTACTCACGACAATTCCTTTCCGAGGTTCTGATGATCTGTGTAATCGAAGCAGGCGAGGAATTCGCGGTTGCCGTCAGCGCCGAGGATGGGTGAATCAGTAACTCCGCGCGGACGCAATCCGAGGCCGCTGGCAAATGAAGTGATCTTTTCAACCACGCGCGCCTGAGTCGCCTCATCGCGCACGATGCCACCTTTGCCGACCTCCTCCTTACCTGCTTCAAACTGGGGCTTGATAAGGACCACGACCTGAGCGGCATCATTCAGCAGCGGCGGGATGACGGGCAGAATTTTCGTCAGTGAAATGAACGAAACATCGGCCACCACCAGGCCAAACCGTTCGCTGAAATCCGCAGGCCTGAGATAACGCGCATTGACGTTTTCCCGTATTTCGACTCTGCTGTTCTGGCGTAGTTTCCAGTCAATTTGTCCGTGTCCGACATCGAGCGCCACGACCCGCGCCGCGCCGCGCTGCAACAGGCAGTCAGTGAAACCGCCGGTCGAAGCTCCGATGTCGAGACAAATCCGGTCTGCGACTTCGAGGCTGAAATGATCGAGCGCGGCAGCCAGTTTCAGCCCGCCGCGACTGACATAAGGCATCGGTTCCCTGACCGTGAGCGGCGCATCAACGGCGGTCATCTGTCCGGCTTTCTCCAGCCGCTGCTGGCCGGAAAAGACCTGCCCGGCCAGAATCAGCGCCTGAGCTTTCGTGCGCGTCTCGGCCAGACCGCGCAGGACCAGTAATTTATCGAGGCGTTCTTTTTTCACTCTCCTGCCTGTTTCCTGAGTTGAAACGGGGGATGCCGCTCCCGGGCCGGTCGAGGGAGCCTGAGCGAGCAGATTCAGGCAATGAGGCTTGAGCAACGGGGCCTGCAAAATCGCTGTCTGAAGCAGGGCGGATTATAGCAAAATGACCGCTCGCTGCAATCACACAGTTTTTCTGACAGAATCGGTGTCCGCGGCGTGCAATCTTCCTGTGTTGCCGCCTCAGCCGCAGCATTCAGCCTCCCCAGGCAGGGGGCAGGCCATTCAGCATGGAGGAACCCTTATGAGCCGGGAAACCACCGGAAAAGGCAATCTCAGCGAAGCCAGAGTTCTGGCCGCTTACGTGCAGGCCGGTTTCACAGTCCTGCTGCCCTTCGGCGGCGGCGCGCCTTACGATCTCGTAGTGGACACGGGCAGGCGGCTGCTGAAAGTGCAAGTCAAAACCGGAAGGTTGCGCGGTGGATGTGTCCTGTTCCCAACAATGCGATTCAGTGGCCACAGGCTC
>CAYWDW010000654.1:0-3653 GCA_964457105.1 uncultured Heliobacteriaceae bacterium | reverse complement strand
TCGCGGTGTTGAGCATGTAAGGCAGCGGCGGCGCGCCCAGGCCGCCCGGCCCGCCCGTGCCCCACGCCTCAGACTGCCAGGCGACAAGCGTGCCGTCTTTCTTTGCGCCGACTTTGACATTTGCATACATCGAAGGCCGCGCACCGGCGACCATCAGTTCAGCGTCGCGTTCGAGCATGATCTTGACCGGCTTGCCACCGGCCATCTTTGAGACTTTCGCGCATTCGATGCCCCAGCGATCAATCGGGAACTTGCTGCCAAAGCCGCCGCCGATGTAATCCATCTTCAACTGCACATTGCCCGCCGGCAGACCCAAAGCCTGCGCCAGTTCGTTGCCGATGACCGAGACGCCCTGCGTTGAAGGATGAATCAGCACGTTATTTTCATCCGTCCATTCGACCGTCTGACCGTGCGATTCCAGGCAGCAGTGCGTGATCACAGAGTTGCCGTACAGCCCTTCGACGACGACTTCGGCTTCGGCAAAAGCCTTGTCAGGATCGCCCTGGACCCTTTCATTCGCGGGCTTCCGATTGGCTTCAGGAACGGCGGAGAGATCTGCTTCGTTGACGAAGTGCGGCAGTCTTTCGTATTCGACTTTGATTGCGCGAACCGCATCAAGCGCGGTCGGTTCATCAACTGCGGCGACGGCGACGATTTCATCACCGGCCCACTGAATTTCGGCACCCGGCCCCTGAATGACCTTGACTGCCCTGACGCCCGGCATCTTTTCGGCGGCGCTCGTGTCAATGCTGACAACTTTAGCGTGCGCGAAAGGCGCGCGCAGGATTTTGCCGAAGAGCATGCCCGGACGGTTGATGTCGAAAGCGTATTTGGCTTTGCCCGCAACCTTGAGCGGGCCGTCAATGCGCGAGATGCGTTTGCCGATGTGTTTGCGCTTGTCAGCTTCGGGCCATTTATATTCAGCCATTGCGCCGCCCTCCTTTCTTCATCTGCGCGGACGCCTGCGCGACCGCAGCACGAATGCCAACGTAGGTTCCGCAGCGGCAGAGATTGCCGCCGAGGCCCTGTTTGATCTGCTCCGGCGTCGGGTCAGGATGTTTGTCGAGCATGGCCTTGCAGGCCATGACAAACCCCGGCGTGCAGAATCCGCACTGCTGACCGTCGTTGTCCACGAAGGCCTGCTGCACCGGATGCAGACGGCCATTCTGTTCGAGGCCTTCGACGGTCTGAATCTTTTTGCCCTGCGCTTCGATGGCCAGCACCGAGCAGGCATAGACCGGTTTGCCGTCCAGCACGACGGTGCAGGCGCCGCACGTGCCGCGATCACAGACGCGCTTGGCGCCGGTCGTGTCGAGGTCGTTGCGCAGCGTGTCGAGCAGCGTCACGCGCGGTTCGACGCTCGCGGTCTTTTTGACGCCATTGATGTCAAGGGTGATTGAAACCTTGTTCGGGCCGAGGACTTTGACCGCCTGGCCGTTGACTGTAATCGTCTGCGACCCGGCCACGAGCGGCACCGAGAGAACCAGTCCGGTTCCTTTCAGAAAGCCGCGTCGGGAAACGCCGGAGTCCTGCCCGCCGGTTTTCCGGTCTGGCTTTTGATCGGCACTCATCAGCATACCTCCAGTTGAGATTGAGTCGGTTGATCCGCACAGACAGCGGCTGGTCCATGAATGAACAGAAGCCTGACCAGTCCTCGTGCCGCCTGCTTCAGAGTTCGCGCCTTGAAAGATGATGACCTGTTGTCTGGATACCTCGGTAACAATGTCTGGCGGGCAGTATAGCAATGAGCCGAAAAAATCAGCAAGGCGCGCCGGAACAAGGAAGCCAGCACAAGGAACGCAGGCGTCCCGCCTGCCTGTCTTCCGCTGAAGGTTCTCTGATCGAAGCCGGGCCGGTCCTGACGCCGGCGTTCTCAGGCCCCCCATCAACTGCTCCCGGATTGTTAATACCAGCGGCAACTACGGCGTTACTTCTGAGGTGGTCGCAGGGCGCCATTTTCATTCTTTAATGACGCCCTTTCGGCAGGGAGCAAATGCTTGTGCAAAAATTGTGTAAGCGCGTACAATCAATATTCATTTTCTGAAACATGGCTGTCGCAGGAGACGTATACGCCAGTGGTTTATGCGGTACTGACCTGAATTCGCAGTCATCATTCCTGGAGGCATCCACACCAATGGCCGTGTCGAAAAAGAAAAAAATCATCATTACCATCGTCGTGCTTTTGATTCTCGGAGCAATCATCGGCGCCAGCGTCTTTGCCCGCCGCAGCGATCTGCCGGAAGTGCAGACCGCCAAAGTGGCCAACCGCGCGCTGCTTGAATCCAAAGTCACCGCCAACGGCGAAGTCCGCCCGATTGAGTTCATCAACCTGACGGCTGAAGTCACGGGCCGCGTCACCGACGTGTACGTGAAGGAAGGCGATAAGGTGAAGAAGGGCGCGGCGCTCGTGCGCGTTGACCCGACGCAGCAGCAGTCACAGACCGCCGTGCAGGAAGCCGCGGTGCGCGCCAATCAGGCCGAAGTGCAGAATCAGAACGTCGCCATCAACGCGGCTGAAAACGCCATCAACACCGCGCGCGCTTCGCTCAACAGCGCTCAGGCCGATCTTGATCGCGCCAAAGTTGATCAGGCCAATGCGGCCATCGAACTGAAGCGCAACACCGAACTGCTCGAAGGCAATGTCGTGTCGCGTTCGGTCTATGACACGGCCAAAGCGCGCTACGATTCATCAACGGCGGCGGTCAATGCCGCCCAGGCGCGCGTCGTGCAGTCGCAGTCACAGATCAAGGACGCCGAAATTCGCGTCGGCCAGGCCAAATCCAGCCTCGTCGCCGCACAGGCCCGCGTGGCCCAGGCCGAAGCCAGTCTGCGCAGCCAGTCAGACCTGCTGCGCAAGACCACGCAATACGCCACCATCAACGGCGTCATCGTCGGCCCGCTCGTCCAGGTCGGCACTTACGCGCTGGCCAATTTCTCCTCCACGCCGCTGATGATCATCGCCGATATGTCGGTCATCAACGTTGAAGTGCGCGTGGATGAGTCAGACATTGCCAACGTCAAAACCGGCCAGAAAGCCAAAGTCAAAGTGGACGCCCTGGGCGACACTCAGGTTGAGGGTGAGGTGGTCGAGATTGCCCAGTCCGCCGTTGACCGCCAGGGCAACAGCATCGCGCAGACCCAGCTCAAACCATCGCAGGAAGCCAAGGATTTCAAGGTCGTCATTCGCGTCACTGACACCCGCCAGGACATTCGTGACCGGCTGCGTCCGGGCATGTCAGCGACCGCGACGATTTACACTGACAAGCGCGAAAACGTGATGGCCATTCCGCTGCAATCGCTCGTCGAACGCGACCAGTCAGAGCTGAAGGGCGAAGCGAAACCCGGCGCATCACCGGCTCCGGCAACGGACAAGGCCAAGGACAAGAAACCGGCGCGCGGCGTGTTCGTCGTGCGGGATAACAAGGTGCATTTCACGCCCGTCGAAACCGGCATCACCGGCGACAATGACATCGAAATCACCAAAGGCCTCAACATCGGTGAGGAAATCGTCACCGGCCCGTACCGCCAGCTTCGCAGCCTGAAGGACAACACCGCCATCAAGCGCGAAGACCCGAACAAGAAGGGCGCGCCCACGAAGGATGAAACCAAATAGTGGTCAGTAGTCAGTAGTCAGTAGTCAGTAGTCAGTGGCC
>CAYWDW010000653.1:0-3654 GCA_964457105.1 uncultured Heliobacteriaceae bacterium | reverse complement strand
GTCGTGCAGAAAATCCGCGCGGCGTCGGTACTCAAAACTGCGCTCGAGATGCCGGCGGGTTCGACTGTGGCGGAGGCGAAACAGAAAACGCATTTTCGCTCCCAGCTCGCACAGGCAACGGGCGAGCGTATTGCGACGCGGATCTCGCGTCTCCCGGTGGTCGTGATGGCCTCGGTACTGATCGCGTCTGCGCTCGCTGTCGGCTGCAACGAGGAGAAGGCGGCGCGCAAATTCGCGCTCAATACGGACAGGGTCGCGGGCTACACGGCTCAGACGATCCGCGCGGCGGACGAACTCGAGCGGAACGGAACGATCTCGACAGCAGCGGCGCTCGCGCTGACGCAGAAGGCGCAACAGATCAATGCCGTCAACAAGGGGCTTGTCGAGGAGGCGTCGAAGTATCTCGTCGAGAAGGACGGAAAGAAGATCCTCCGGTTTACTGAGGAGGGGAAGGCGAACGTCGTCCGGATCGCGGGGTCGCTGCAGACAGTGGCGAACGGGATCGCGGCTGATCCTGTGCTTTTCAATCTCAATCCGGCAGTCCGCGAGCGATTCCGGCTCCTCACGGCAGGAATCACGACGAGCGCGAACACGCTCGCGCTCGTCGTGGCATCAATCAAGGCACAGTAGTTAAGGAGGTGATCCAGGTGGACAAAATCGTCAGCATTACCGAAACGATCAATCTGCTGCTGGTGATTCTGTACGAGGAATTGCAGAAGGAAGCGGCGCGCAAGGGGCAGGACGAGGGGCAGCTCCTCAAGAATGCACTCAGTCAGATTTCCCTGAACGATGCCCGCGCATCGGAGCAGATTGCGCGGTACCTGCAAAAGCTGCCTGACGGCCCGGCAGCCTGACAACCCACAGCCTCCCCCGAAAGGCCAGTATGCGAGCCAGACAGATGGACACTCCCTCCGTGCCACAATGGATAGTGGAAGTAGAACTGTGGCTTGGCAAGCTCGTGGCCATCGGAGCCGGAGCCTTCGCCCTCTGGAAAGGGGTCAGGTTCACGTCGCACCGATTGCGGGGCCTCTGGCGAGAACTGAATCGCTTTGCCGAGGCCGTGGAATCCCTGCGCCTGATGAGCGATCAGTTATTGCTGACGCAGGCGCGTCAGCGGATTTTCCTGGAGTTGCACTCAGCACCGGTCTGGCGCGCCGACAGGCAGGGGTTATGCTGCGAGGCCAATGCGGCCTTTCTGCGACTCGCGGGACGGTCGCTGGCCGAAGTCTCCGGCAACGGCTGGGCCGATCTGCTGGACCGGGAGGAAGTGGATGAGGTGCTGGCTGCCTGGCAGGCCAGCGTCAGCAGCGGCGCGCAATTCACGCGCAAACTGCGCCTGTGGCCATCGCGCGACCAGAGCGTGCTGGTCCGAATGCGCGGGTTGCCAGTGCTGGGCAGCACTGGCGCTGTGACCGAATATATCGTTTCCGTCGAGGCTGTCTGACAGCCTCCTGACCCTTCGCAGGCTGGCGCTCTCAGGCGGGAAAGGCTGGCTTGGGAATGTTCGAGTGATTACTGAAAGGAGCAAACAATGAGAAAAGCAACGGTTGTTTATCTGACAGTGCTGGTGGCTCTGTACGTGGCTGTCACCGCAGTGTTATTCTTGCAGGGACGGAATGTCCAGGCTGCGCCCACAAGCACGGCAGCCCTGACCTCTCCAAAGCCTCTGATTGATAACCCGGATTGTCCATCCATCTGCTCGGCGCATCCCAATTACGATTGGGGAAGCGCTGAGTGCTGGTGTCAGGTTTACAAGACGCTCTGCTTCATTGATACCTGTTCCTACTCTCAGGTGTGCAAATGCAAATATTACCAGTGTCACGGAAGCTGGCCGTACTATTCAGGGCGGCAGTGTCAGTGTACCGGCAATCAGAGCGGTTGCGGGACCTGAAACACAGAACTCGAACCAGAACGGGAGGTTTTTTATGAACAGAAAATATCGGCAGTTGATCTTGCTGCCGCTGCTGGCGGTGCCGCTGATTTTCCTGGCAAGCATTGCCGTGCGGCAGACCCGCGCGGCGCGTCCGCAGGCGCCGCCTGTCCCGGCGGGATTCCCTGTCCCAATCCTGAAGGAAGTTCCGAAGGATTACCTGCCGCAGTTCAATCAGGGCTTCACCGTGGTGCAGATCGGGCAGTCTCGCCGCGACACTGGCGGACTGGTGTAGGCGGCAACGACGACGACGCTGCACAAATCCAGCGGGGCGTCCCTGACTGTGGCTGAATCGCGCAGTGGCGATCTGTCCATCACCTGGACAGACCCGAATGGTACGGCATTTAACTGGGGCAAAGGCGATTCAGCCATTCGGCGGAGTTTTGCGACTCCGCAGCAGCACACCGCCCAGGAACTGCTCGCGGCCTATGCGCGGGCACAGAAAATCGGCGGCACGTTTGCGCTCTACCGTGGCGTGCTGTGTCACACGTCTTACGATACCTTTGAGAAGACGCTGGTCGCCCCGGAACTGAATAACATGTTCCTCTGGGTTGAACGGAAAAAATATCTGCTTGAGACTGTCAGCCTCTCGCGCGGTGAGCCGGATCAGGCACAGTGGGACGCCATCATGTCGAAGGTGCCTGCGGGTCTGCCCGTGGTAGCGGATGAGCAGTGACCGGGTTGCTGAACAGCGAGAGTGAAGACATCAAGAAGAGCTAGCCGGAAGAGAGCGGCGTTACCGGTAACGCCGCTCTCTTCCGGCTAGCTCTTCTTCCGTTTCCCGCCGTGAATCTTTCCGTGATCCGTTTCAATCCACGCCCCACTTCATCAGTAGGGCGAACAAGCCCGGCTCAAGCTGCGCTCGCCAGAGTTTTAGCCACCTCCTGGCGGGAAACCCCTGATGCCAGTAAGGCTTTCAGCAGGGCATCAACTGTGACTTCGCGGTCGCCTGCTTCCAGCCGGGCAATTCTGGCCTGCGTCAGGCGAATCTGTGCCGCCAGCGCCTGCTGTGTGAGATGCCGTCGCTCCCGCTCCTGTTTCAGTCGTCGGCTGAGCAGGAGCTTGATGGCAATGAATGATTCTTCCTCCGCGGTCAGTCCGAGAAAATCAGCCGCGCTGCCGACCTGCCAGCCCGCAGCTTCCAGCTTCTTCTTTTTCTGAGTGTTCATAAGTTACTGCCCTTCTGAGATTTCGTCATATTTCCGCAGCCGTATCTTGCAGGTGTTAATGACAGACTGCGGAGTTTTGGAAGTCTTCTTGTCGAAAACTGCCAGCATCACGATTGCATCAGCGTCAATCCGGTAAACAATGCGCCACGTTTTATCCCGGTCATTGATTCTGAGTTCATGGCATCGCGCTCCAATGCCCGGCATCGGTCGGGACTGAGGCAGAGACAACAATTCTCCCTGTTGTAACCTTCTGAGCAGAAAGCCAGCCTCAATCCGCGCCTCAGTAGAGAACGGCGGCGTTTTGATCTCGCCGTGCAGCCATACCAGCGGTTTATCAGCAGCATTCATCACCTGACAGTATATGCCGAATCCGACATAATTGCAAGCTGAATGTCCGCTACAGCCCGGCGCGATGACCAGGCGTTCTTTATTGTCTATGGACGCGGAGCGGACAAGAAAAACCAGCCATCATTGCAAATAGAGAGCTTATGAGAATGGGAAATGCCGAGGGCGGGACTCGAACCCGCACGGCCTTGCGGCCAGAGGATTTTCTTA
>CAYWDW010000652.1:0-3656 GCA_964457105.1 uncultured Heliobacteriaceae bacterium | reverse complement strand
CGCGGTGCTGCGCCTCGTGACATCGGTTTCGGCGGCCAATTACGGCGGGCCTGATCTGGCGGCTGAATCCATCGTTGCCGCGTTCGGCACGCTGATGGCGACACGGGTGGAAAGCGCGAGCAGCCTGCCGCTGCCGACCAGCCTGGCCGGAACGACGGTGAAGGTGAAGGACAGCGCAGGAAACGAACGACTCGCGCCGCTCTTTTTCGTCTCGCCGCAGCAGGTCAACTATCAGCTTCCGTCGGGCACAGTCGCAGGCCTGGCGACTATTACGATCACGAGCGGCGACGGTACGGTGTCAGGCGGCGTAATCAACATCATCAGCGTGGCGCCGAGCGTGTTTACAGCCGATTCAAGTGGCAGCGGCCTGGCTGCGGCCTACTTCATCCGCGTGAAAAACGACACCTCGCAATCGCTGGAATTCATCTTTCGCTACGACACGACGCAGAATAAATTCGTGGCGATTCCGGTGGAGTTCACGGCGGACACGCAGAAGATCGTGCTGGTGCTGTTCGGCACAGGCTGGCGCGGGCGCAGCGCACAGTCAGCAGTCAGCGTGAAGATCGGCGGGCTGGAGATGCCGGTCGAGTATGCCGGGCCGCAGGGCGGTTATGTCGGGCTGGATCAGATGAACGTTGAACTGCTGCGCACCCTGGCCGGACGCGGCGAAATTGACATTGCCGTGATCGTGGACGGAAAGACCGCCAGCCTGGTGAAGCTCAACGTGAAATAAACAGCCGGGAAGCATTGAGCGGCAACAGCAACTGCGGTTCATTGTGTGGCCAGAGCCGCCAGCGATTTTCTGGCGGCGATTACTTCGGGCAGTTCAGCGTCGGCGTCATGCCAGAGTTGCAGGAACTGTTCATAAGCGGCGCGCGCCCTGGCTGAATCACCTTTGCGTTCCCAGGCCTGGCCGAGATGATAATGCGCGAGCGGATAGCGCGGATTGATCTTCAGAATGCGTTCGTATTCGGCGATGGCTTCGTCGTCGCGGCCCAGTTCGAGCAACGCATCGGCCAGGCAGTTCTCGAATGAATCAATGTTCCATTCGACGGCGCGATGGGTGAGCGCGGCGCGAAAATGATTGAGCGCTTCTTCGGCGCGTCCCTGTCGCAAGGCCACTGTGCCGCGCTGATATTCCCAGATGCGCAGCAGTCCGCGTTCCCTGGTCTGCTCGTAAGCCGTGGGCGTAAACAAAGTCTCGCTGAGTTTCGCCACGGCGGCCTGATCGCGCCGCTCCAGCGCCTGCACGAGCGAGTTCCACAGGGACGCCGGGTTGTAACGCAATTCTTCTCTGATCGCTTCCGCCGCGCGCGTCAGATCGCCCTGCTGCCGCCAGACCCAGGCCAGACAATTGAAACCACGCGCCCGCCCGCCGTCATCGCGCGCGACCTGAATGAAGCGTTGATACTGCTCGCGGGCCGCGCGGTAACGACCCTGCTGAAACCGCAGATGACCGAGGTGAATGATCGCCACGCCCGATTCGGGATTGAGCGCGAGCGCGCGATTGTAAGCGGCTTCCGCCTGTTCATATTGCCCGATCCACTGATGAAACTCGCCCAGGCTGTCCCACGCGTTCGGATCGCCGGGCGCAAGCTGAATGTAGCGTTGATAAGCCGCCAGCGCCTCTTCATTCCGCCCAAGCCGCATGCACACCGTGCCGAGCGCGTTGTGCAAATCTTTCCAGTCCGGGTCGGTCAGCAGCCCCTGCCGAATCACCTGCAACGCTTCTTCATTACGATTCTGCGTTTGCAAAACCCAGTTGAGCCGCTGATAGGCTTCGGTCTCCATCGGATAACGCGCGATCAGGTCACGATAGACTTCAATCGCCCGACCCGGATCGTGCGCGGCATTGGCCTGCCACGCGGTGATGAAGAGCCGGTCTTTCTCGCCCAGGCGATCCGCCATCGCCAGCGCCTTGTCCAGATACGGCCTGGCCTTTTCGCCCTGGCCCATCCGCACGGCGTAAACATACCCGATGCGCGCGTGCGCGAGCGCAAACTGCGGGTCGAGCGCGAGCGCTTTTTCGAGCAGCGCGATGCTCTCGTGAAACTGAAACATCTGCGCCTGTTCGAGCGCGAGCGAATAATAACGATACGCATCCAGATTGTTCGTCATCACCGCCGCCAGCCCGCGCTGTGCATCTGCTTCAGCCAGGGTGACGCCCAGATGCGTCGCCAGCTTGAGCGAAAGCAGATCAATCTGCGTCAGGATTTGTCCAGGCGAATCCGCGACCAGCGATTCCGCCGCCCGCAACTGCCCGGTGCGCGCGTCGTGCAGCGTGACATCAATGCGCACCTTGTCGCCGAGGCGCGCAAAGCCTCCGAGGATCATCATCTCGGCCTGCGCGCGCCGGGCGATTTCCATCCCGTCTTCGAGTTTGATCGGAGCGCTGCCGGACTGCCCGCTGTGACTGAGCAGCGCGGCAAGCTGCTGACGACTGAGCAGCGTCAGTCGCTGCGAACGCGAGAGGCTGACGATCAGCATGTCGGCGAGGCCTTCGCGCAGCCAGTCCAGTTCGCGGTCATTCGCGCGATTTTCAAAATACATCACGGCGACAGGTTTTTTCCCCGGCACGTGCGGCAGCGTCGCCGCAGTCGTTGCGGGTTCATCAGTGCGCCGCAGCACGAGCCAGCCAGCCGTCAGCGCGATGACCAGGCTCAGCGCCGCAAACACGGCCACCCGATGGCGTGGCGCAGCGATGACGCGCCGCAGCCAGCCCTGATCCGTCGGCAAAAGTTGTGGCGTCGTGGTGTCAATCGTGCGCTCGATTTCGATTTGCGTCGTGGTGACTTCCTCGATTTCGATCAGCGCCGCTTCGCCTGATGACGCCGGGAACCGTTCGCTGACGGGGGCGATGAAGTGGTAGCCGATTTTGGGAATCGTGCGGATGAATTGTGGATGGCGCGCATCGTCGCCGAGGGTTTTGCGCAACTCGACGATGATCTGCACGAGCGTATCGTCCGTGACCGCCGCGTCGGCCCAGACCTTTTCCAGCAACTCCTCTTTCGTGACCAGGCGGTCGCGGTGTGCGAGCAGGTAGAGCAGCACCTGAAAACTTTTCTGGCGCAGCCGCTGCTCCTGTCCGTTGCGCCGCAGACAGTTTGACGCCGGGTCAATTTCGATCTCTCCGACGCGATAAATGGGCTGGTGGAGAGGTTGCATCACAGCCTTTCGGAGGAATATCGGAAGAATATCGGAAATTTGTCGTTACTTTTCCCTGCCGCTGGTGAGAAAAGAAACGCGCTCGGAAGCAAATTCACATGAACCGGAGCGCGGCGGGATTATAGCACGCGCGCCAGAGCCGACGAATGAAAGAAACCCGACGACTCATCATCACGACCACGCGCCGCCGCATCCTGCGCCTCCGGCCCCTGCTCGTCTGCGCCAGGTGCCCGGTCTGCGGGCGGGAAGTGGAAACGCTCGCGCAGGCGCAGGCCGCCGAGGCGCTGGAAATCAGTCTGCTGCGGCTGGACGCCCTGCTGGCGGAAGGGCGGCTTCACGCCATCCCGACCGTGAGCGGGAGCGTGCGGATTTGCCGCGACTCACTCTTTGGCTGAGCGCGTGAATTTTGCGTGTCCGGGACCGTAGCGCGCGCGTGAGCGAGCGCCCCGGCCCGGCTGAGGCGCTCGCTCACGCTCGCGGACTATGCCGAT
>CAYWDW010000651.1:0-3660 GCA_964457105.1 uncultured Heliobacteriaceae bacterium | reverse complement strand
ATGAACAGAAACAGCCGGAGTCGGCGATGAATGCCTGGCGACAGGCGCTGCAACTCGCGGAAGCAGAAGTGGCGCAAAACCCGGCAGACTTTCAGGCGCAGCGTGGCCTGGCGGCGATTCTGGCTGAGATGGGCTATCAACTGCTGGGAACCGAAGCGAAGGCGGAATGCGTGAATTACTATCGCCGCTCATTCACAATTTTTCGACAACTCGCCGCCGCGATGCCCGATGATCCGCAGGCACGCCGCGACTTGGCGCTGGCCTGCAACCGACTGGGCGATGCTGTGTTTGAAGCGGGAGATCATGACGCCGCGCTGGAAAATTATCGTGAATCGCTGCGACTGCGCGAAGCCCTGGCGACGGCTGATCCGAACAACGCGCAGGCGCGTCACGATCTGGCCGTTGGCTATTACAATCTCGGTTACTCGCTCGCGCAAAAAGGCGAGACCGCGACAGCGGTAGCCACTTACGAGAAAGCCGTCGCGCTGATGGAAGCCGTTTCCGCCGCGAATCCCGCCAACGCCCGCTACCGCGCCAACGTGGCGATGTTCTATGTCTACTTCGGCAAACTGTGGGAAGGCCTGGCGATGAAAGAGCGCCTCCCGCGCGCGACGCAGCGCCAGCGCTGGGAAGCGGCGCGCCACTGGTATCAGCGCGCCCTGACCGTTGTCAGTGAAATGCGCGCCAGCAATCTGCCGACGGGTTCCGCTGTTTCGACGCCCGAACAACTCAACGCGCATCTCGCTCGTTGTGACGTGGCGCTGGCGAAACTGCAGGGCGGCCCACGTCCCGTTCGCTGAAGCGCAAACCCGCCAGATCAGACAGTGTTGACTTCATTGAACCGCCCTGCATTCCGGCGCGGAGAGTTCAGGCCATGAAAAAGAAGATCAAACCTGCTACGGCGCTCGTCGCTTTCGATGTGATCCGCCGCGCCAGCGGATGGCTGCGGCGACATTTGCCTGACCGATTCGGGACAGCAGAGCCAGCCTTTGAACCTGATGATAATCGGTGGTGTGCCCCGGTGATCCTGACTTATCCGGGCATCGTGCTGGGGCAGGTCGGTGAACTCATTATTGACGCCAATACCGGAGAAATCATCAGCCACACCAACATTGAGCAGATGAAAGAGAGGGCCACGAAGCTCTGGGAACGGGATCATGCCAAAATCGAAGCCGCCGTGTTACAGACAAGAAACCGATGAATCCTGTCTGCCGACCTGCCAGGGCACGCTCTTCATTATGGCAGCCGCACCAGTTCCCGAAAGTCCGTGTCGGGCCGCTGCCAGGTATTTGTGCCGACAATCGCGTCGCCGCGATCAATCCAGTAATAGTTCGAGCCGCTGTAGATGTTGTACTGCCGCCCGGTCTGCGGATCCACGACGTCTTCCGTGCCTGCGATGGCGTTGACGGAGCGGCGCATCTGTTCGTCGCGGCTGCGCGTGTGGCTCCAGTAGTTCTCAAGCATCGCCTCAGAAACTGCCCGGATCATCGCCGTCCCGATTCTGACCGTCTGGTTAGTCAGCCCCTGCTGCCGGGCCGCCCACTCCGGATTGGTCTGCCCCGAACTGGCCATTCGCTGAAGCGCCGCCTGCGCTTCGGCGGCCTTCGCGCTCGTCGCCAGATAGCCGTACAGATGCTCGACTGCCCAGAGCGCGCCGCCCGTCGAGCCGCGAATAAACCAGGTCGCGGCCAGGTAATAGCCCTGCCTGGCCTGGCCGCTGCACTCGCAGGTGAAAGCCACTTCGCCCGCCTCGTATCTGATCGGCACGCCCTGCGCTGCATATCCGGCATAGATCGCATTGATTGCCCGCACCAGGTCGGGACGCTCGCGCTGATTCGTGAATTGCAGGTTAGTACACCCACGCGTTACTTTCGTCTGCACGTACTCGCGCGCGAACTTCGCGCCCGGCAGGTAATCCTTGAAGAAGGCGCGGTAGCCGATGAAGTCAACGCTGCCGCTCGTATTGCCGATAAACCGGTCGGCATCGCTCGGGAGCGCGAAAGTGGGCAGTTCCGCATCGCCGCGCGTGACGCGAATCTGTTTGTCCGGCGAGAGCGCCACGACCGTAAAGCGCACATCCATTGACGCAAACCGAAACGCTCCGCCCTGGGCGCTCCAGCCGCGCGGCACATCGAGGCTGAAAGCGTTCTCGAGCGGGTCCTGCCATCGTTCGTAACTGAGCAGGGCAGGCGCAGGCGATGCATTTGCTGAAGCCTCGCCGGTCACGCGAAAGCTTTGCAGAATCCGCGCGTAAGTATCGGTGTTCTGGCGATAGCGCGCCGCCGGAGCGACCAGCGTGTAAACGACACCTGCCGCGCCATCAGCCTGGTTCGCCCAGGTGAAGATCGCGATGGCCTGCTGCTGACCGACTCTGCCGAACAAGCGGCGCCAGTTGCCGGAGCCAGGCTCAAAGCTCTGCCACTCGACATCGGGTCTGATCTTCATAGCGACGCTGCGCAAGGCTGATGAAGCAATCGCGCCATTGATCTGCGCCTGCAGCAGGACCGGCCAGATGACAATGTGTTCCTCTGCGCCGCCGCGCAGATCAATGCGGCCTGAGTCTGCCGCGACGATTTTCCAGGTGCGCGGCGCTTCGACCGCAAACCCGCGCTGATCCTGATGCGTGCGCCAGCCATTCTGCGATTGCTGACCGAACATAGTGTGTCCTCCTGCCAGACCGCAACCGGCCAGGCAGAGCGCGCCGCCTGTAAGCCAGAGACCGAGCCTGGCGATAAACGATGAAGCTTGAGTTTTCATATTGCCCTCCTTCTCAAATGGGCTATGGATGATCATTCAGTGGCTCAACGCGGAGGCGTGTGCCCTGGACTCTGCCGTGGAGAGAACGCAGCACGTTCCCTTCGGCATCCAGCACGTCAAGCTGGATCGGCCCGTGGCCCCTGTCGAGCGCCGGATTGAGTTTGATCGTCGCCCGGATTCTTCCCCGCCAGAGCAGGCTCCCGGCATTGAACCAGAGTCCGAGTCCCGTAATGGCGAACTCGCGGTTGCCGGTTCTGACCCACTCCCCGTGCCCGGAGCCGCTCAGCGAGTTGAGCGCAGGCGCCCAGGCCGTCCCGACCTCACCCCCATCGGAGGTAAAAGTGATCAGCGTTTTATAGGTCGTCAGGGGCGTGATGACGGTAGCCTCCCAGGAGCCTTCCAGATGCTGCCCCGCCTCAACGGCCATACTCGCGCCAGAGCTGCCCAGCGCCTTACTGAACAGAGCCGTGCCTCCGGCCATGATGGATGCCAGAAAGGTTCTTTTGCTAATCATCAGCTTTCCTCCTTTATGCTCACCCCAGGGCAAACGCATTATATCCGCAAGAGAAATAAAGAGGTTACGAATACCTGTCAACAAGGCCATCGGGGCGACTCACATCGTGTGAGCCTGGAAAGCAATGAACACAGACATCCGAAGAGACGCTGACCACCTTCATTTCGGCCTGTAAAATCAAGGGTTCTGCAAGTGCTTGTTTTCTCTTCACTTTATAATGCGTTAGCCCTGATGCTCACCCATCCCTCGCTGGCTTGGGCGAGATGCGAGACGGCTCAACGGTTTTTAGTCGTCGCGTCGGATAGATGACGGCAAAGGTACTCAGAGAGACAAACCTCTTCATCTCGCATACCGTGGGTCCCGAACGAAACGATCAGTTTGCCTCTTCT
>CAYWDW010000650.1:0-3668 GCA_964457105.1 uncultured Heliobacteriaceae bacterium | reverse complement strand
GGCCTGATGGACGCGGCCCGCCGCGGCAAGCTCGATGATGAATCCGCAGGCTCGCTGATCGCCGCCTGTGAACTGATTCTGGAAGGCCTGCACGCGCAGAAGAAACTGGCCCGCAGCGAGGAGCGCGGCAAGGCCAGTTACACGCAGGCCGCGCCGGAGCGCCGTTCGGGGCGTCAGACGTTTGAAGACTGGAGCGGCGGGAGGCTCAACTGAAGCCGGTGAACAAAACGCGCAGACTGAAAAAAATCCTCGCCGGTCTGTTGCGCGACCTGACGCTGAAGCTGTTTGTCATCATCATCGTCAGCGATTTCATCCTCAGCCTGGCCGGACACATTCGGGCGTGGCCCTGTGAACTCGCCGCGCATTTCAAGGTGCAGTATCTGTGCGTGGCCGCCGTCTGCGCCATCAGCTTCTTTTTATTTCGCGCCCGCCGCTGGCTGATCGCAGCGCTGATCGTGCTGGTGATGAATGCCGCAGTGATTGCCCCCTGGTATGTGCCGCAACCGCTGTTTGCCTCAAAGCCCCGCGTCCGCAACTTTCGCCTCGTGCTGTCAAACGTTCTCTGGAAGAATAAAAACCACGCCGCCGTTGTCGAACTGTTGCGGCGGGAAAACCCTGACCTGTTCATCCTGGTCGAAGCGGACCGGCCCTGGCTTGAAGCGATGAACCCGCTGCGCGATGCATACCCGCACCTGCTGACGGCCTGGGAACACGACGGACAGATTGCCTGCTTCAGCCGTCACCCGCTCAAAGACCTCAGGACTGATGAAAAATTTCAGGCGGTCATGGCCAGCCTGGATTTCGGCGGCAGGCAGGTTTCAGTGATGGCATTGCATCCGCCGCCGCCAACGAACGACCAGGATTTCAGAGCGCGCAACGCACAGCTTGCCACCGCCGCGCAAATCGCGCGGCAACTGCCGAGGCCGCTGCTGCTGGCCGGTGATCTGAATGCTTCGCTGTGGTCGCCGTACTTTGCTGAGCTGCTCCAGGCATCCGGCCTCAAAGCCGCCAGAAAAGGCTTCGGCGTGCTGCCGACGTGGCCGAACTTTCTGGCGGTCAGAGCTGAACCGAAAAGCGTGAATCTTTATCCGCTGCTGCGGATTCCGATAGATCATTGTCTGGTGAGCGATGACATTCAGGTTGTGGATTGCCGGACCGGGAGTAAAATCGGTTCGGATCATCTGCCGCTGATCGTTGATCTGGCGCTGCCGAATGAACATTGAATCAGCCCCTGAGAATAGGCAATGTTCTTTTTCACTTTTACGGCCCGGCCCAAGCCTGGCACGCGCAAGGCCCGGCAGTTTGGCGGCGCGCACGTGGATTGCTGGATCAGCTTCGCGCAATACGACGGCGCAAAGCATCTGGCAAAATACTTCATTGAAAAAAACGGCTGGGTCGTTGTCAGAAAGACCGGTGAACGCTGGGTCGAGCGGAAGCATTACAAAAACGACCCGGAAGGTCTGACGAATTATCTTGCCGCCGAAAAGGACGGCGCAAGTTTTATGCTGGAAGCGTGGCCGCTGAAGGCACAGAGATAGCCGATGCGTTACACGAAATATTCAAAGTGGACGGGCGCAAGCTGGGATGACCTGAGCCTGAGCGAACTGATGGAAGCGCTGTCTGAATACCTGCTGCAAAGCGGCTTTCAGGATCAGTTTCATCGCCAGGCGCGGCGCTGGTCGCGGGACTGGGACGATGATGATTTCTTTGACGACGAATTTCTCGACCCTGAAGACGCGCTTGACAGGTTGCGCGACGCGATCCGCGAAGCCCTGCGCAATTCGGGCCTGCTCGACCAGGAACAGTACAATCAGCTTTTTGATGAAGCAGGCAACGCGCGCGATGACCGGCTGGAAAAGCTGATTGACCAGTTGATTCAAAAGCTGCTGCAGGAAGGCTGGCTGACGATTCAGCAGGAGCAGGGCGACGATGGCGAAGGCGAAGACGGCGAACCCCACCGCGCGCGAATGCAGCAGGGCAAAGGCGAGACGGAGCAGTTCAAACAGCCGCGCATCAAATTCGAGATTACCGAAAAGGGCATTGACTTTCTCGGCTACAAGGCGCTCCGCAATCTGATGGGCAGCCTCGGCAAATCATCCTTCGGGCGGCACGACACGAATTACCTGGCGACGGGCGTTGAAGCTTACGCATCATCGAAGCCCTATGAATTCGGCGACACGCTCAACCTGGATGTCAGCGAAACGCTGCGTTCGGCGCTCAGCCGCGAAGGCCTCGGCGTGCCGATCAATCTGGAATACAGCGACCTGATGGTGCGGCAGTCTGAATATCAGTCTTCGTGCGCGACGGTCGTGATGCTCGACTGTTCGCATTCGATGATTCTGTATGGCGAAGACCGCTTCACTCCGGCCAAGCGCGTCGCGCTCGCGCTCGCGCATCTGATTCGCACGCAGTATCCAGGCGACAGCCTGCGGCTGATTCTCTTTCACGATTCAGCCGAAGAAGTCCCGCTGGCCAAACTGGCGAGCGTCCAGGTCGGGCCGTATCACACCAACACCTGCGAAGGCCTCAGACTTGCGCGGCGCATTCTGATGTCACAGCGCAAGGATATGAAGCAGATCATTATGATCACTGACGGCAAACCTTCGGCGCTCTTTGTCGAAGGCGACGCTTTCAGCACAATGCGCGGCAAAGCGGCAGGCAGTGGCCCGCGACTCTATAAAAACTCGATGGGCCTCGATCCGCTGATTATTGACGCGACGCTCGCCGAAGCCGCGCACTGCCGCAAGGCCGGAATCATCGTCAACACCTTCATGCTGACCGATGATTATTACCTGGTCGAGTTCGTCAAAAAGCTGACCGAAATCGCGCACGGCAAGGCTTACTTCACCACCAGCCTCAGCCTGGGTGAATACGTCATGATGGATTTCATCAAAAAGAAGACCAGCCGCGTCAGATGACGGCACACACCGAAAAGCCGGACTGGAAGCCGGATTTCCGCGTGCGCCGCTGCTTCCGTGCCTGCCGCGTTTTTGTTTTGATTCCCGCCCCCCTATAATTTCTCAGCCCCTGAAGTATGACTGAAGTGAGACCGGCTCCCATGAATTTTCGTATCCTTGCTGCTTTTTTACTGTCCTTCCTCACGCTTTGTTCTTCAGCGAACACGCAGGTTCGTTTGCCGAAACCGGCAGACATTCGTGACGCGATGGAGCGTCACCATCTGACGACGGCTGAACGGCTGTTGCGCGATTTTGAAAGCGCCGATGCGGGCGGGTTCACGCGCAACAATTACGATTACCTGCTGGCGCGTGTGCTTGATCGTGAAGGCAAAGCCGCCGACGCGGCCCGCGCTTATCAGAAAGTCGTCTCGCGCAATTCAATTCTCTCAGCCTATGCGCTCTGGCATCAGGCGGAACTGGCGCGGGCCGCAGGCCATTTCAGGGATGAACAGGCGCTGCTGCAAAAGCTGATCGCGCAGTTTCCCGGCTGGCTCAACCGCGAACGCGCCGTGCAGCGGCTCGGTTCCAGTTACCTGAAGGCCGGGCAGCACGGACAGGCGATGGCGGCGCTCGCGCAACTCAGCGGCACACGCGGGGCGGTGGCCCGCGATGCGCTCGCGCGCACCGGCGAAGCGCAGATGGCGACAAAGCAGACGACGGCGGCGCGGGCGACCTTTGAATCGCTGCTCGCGGGCGGTTCGATGGATGACG
>CAYWDW010000649.1:0-3680 GCA_964457105.1 uncultured Heliobacteriaceae bacterium | reverse complement strand
CATGGGGCCAGTGTAGCGACTTGCCCCCAAGACTGCAACTCAAGGCGCAACAACATGTTGGCAATTGTGCCCCATCGCAACAAGTCTAGTAAGGATAAGAGTGAGGAAACCAAGATGAATCCAGAGATTCAGGTTGAGGCAATTAATACTCGTGAGGACTTTGTAGCTTTTGTTCGGTCCCTGGCCTTATCTATCAAGGCGGATCCAGGCACGTGGGATAATTTGGACCTTGAGTCTTTCCTTGATGCGCTGGCGGCTTGGGTTGAAGATATGGATGGATATTTTGAGAATCGTGGCGAATCCTGTCCTCAATCTCCTAGCTGGAAACTGGCTGGTCAGATGTTGTGCGCAGCAAGAGTTTACGAGTGACAAAGACCTAAGTGCGGGTCAACAACTTGATAAGGGTGTGATTTCACTGTGATGTACCCAATCCGTGGTAATTTGTCAGCTCAGGCATCTGAACCCCGGTGAATTGGGAACCAATCTCGAATTCGGGCCGGTTTGTTCACAGGGGGCATTCCGGCCTGGTGATGCCTCAAAAACAGATGCACAAAAATGCGGCAAACCGCCTGGAAGCCACAACTGATGCGGTATCCATAGCTTACAGCGTACATCACAGCGAAATCACACTCCTTGATAACCTTGTTCCAGACAGCAAGTCAGGACAAGACCAACGATCAGATGCGGTATGACCCCGCCGGAAATCTGATCCGCGATGAATACACCAATTCCACAAATCCGACGCGCGAATTCCTCTTTGATTCGGGCGGACGGATCGGGATCACCAGAGACAGCGCGGGGACGGAACTGGCACGTTACATCTACGACCCCGACGGCGCGCGGGTGCGACGGATCATCAACGGTACAGAAACATGGATGGTGTATGGTCTGGGCGGCGAACTCGTGGCTGAGTACGCGAACAACGTGGCCGCAGGCAGCCCGGTGAAGGAGTACGGGTATCGTGGCGGCGAACTGCTGCTTGTGACAAACAACGGACTACACCAACTTTCGTCCGGCAGCGCGCAGCCACGCCACGCCCGACAGCGCACTGAACAACACCGGTTTTCGCTGTGTGCGCGATGGTTAGTAACGCCGTGCCGGATCGTCACTGACTACCTGTCGGCCTGTTTCAAATAAGCTTCATAAGTCAGCCGGTCTTCGTCTGACATGCTGATGATTTTCACACCCACCAGATAACTGCCCCGCCCTGTTGTGCGACGTTCATAACGCAGCGGCTGACCTTCAAGCGTGATGCTGCGGTCGGGCAGATCCAGTTCAATTTCGAGAAACTGCTTTGAGGTCATGTCCGAACTGTGCGTGACGTGAAAGTTATCAATCTGAATGATGCTGGTTTCAAGCGCGAGGCCGGACTGGCTGAGGTCGGTTGTGATGGCGGCGATGCTGCGTGAGCGGCGCGACTGTGCAGCCGAATGCTGGCGCACGATGGCCAGACGAACGGGCAGCGATAAGGAAATGCGCCGCGCCGCGCGCCGGTTGAAAAGCAGGCTGCGAATGAAGCCACGCAGCCAGTGGCTGAGCAGTGGTCTGGTCATAGTTGCACCCACAGAAATCTGAACGGGTGAATCGGGCATCGGGTGGGCAACGCAGTGAGGAGGATTCAGTGTTCAGAACCGGACTGCGGATGGATCACGGCCAGGGATGACGACGAAGGCCCGGTCAGCTCACGAGCTGAAAATCCGCAATCCATCAGCGCCGTGTTATGGCTTGTCAAGCTGATATTTCGGAGCCGCTGCAGTGGCCGGTTGTCCTTTTCTGTCTTCGGCGCGAATGACGCCGGTCTGGTCCATAAAAAAGCTGCGGCGACCGGTGCGCCCGTATTCGGCAGGCGCGGCGCTGACGGTGAAACTCTGTCCGTCAGCCGCCAGCTTCAGTTCAAAACGATAGCCGCTTTCGGCGCCGCTCGTCAGTTGTTTTGAAACGCCGCCAAGCTGAATCAGTTCTTCGAGGGTGGTGAACTTCGACTTTGCTTTCTGATAAATGATTTCGGCTCCGAAGATTTCTTCCAGCCATTCAGCGGCTTCGTTTTCGCTGACGCTGATGCGCACGTTGAAGAAAAAATCGCGGCCCTGCTTTTTGACGACTTTGTAAGTGTCGCGGTCGCCAACGCGCCAGTGCCCGTCAAGCTTAATGAGCGTGATTTCCTGCGACTTGTCTGCGCCGGGCATTTTGATGAACACGGTGGCGTTCTCGCCGCTGATCTGTTCGCCGCTGATTTCAACGTTCTCAGGCAGATGTTCGGCCAGCCGCTGAAAGTCTGGTTCAAGCTCGCTGACTTCCTGCGGCGACAGGCTCTCGACCGCCGGGCTGTAAACCGACAGGCGAAAGCCTTCGACATATTTGCGCGCGTGCAACTGCTGATAGAATTTTTTGACAACAGCGCCTGGCGTTTCATCGCTTTGGGCAAACCCCGGACTCTGCGCAGCCACGCACAGCGCGACCAGTAAAATCAGCACGTCAAATAACCGGCTCATGGGTTTTCAAGGCAAGGGCAGTCTGTTAAGGATAAATTTCAGGCAGTAGTGTGAGACTATCGAGGCGGGGGCATCGTAAACCGGATTGAGGCGGGAAGTAAATGCGAAAAATATGCGGAGGCCGGGCCGCTGACGCGCTCATTAGCGGCGCTCAGCTCGCGTGATCCGCTGCGAGGTTCTGACCTGACCAGGCTTTTCTGGCCGTCCAGTCGGTGGCCGGGGCCGCCCAGAATTCGTCTTCCGGCGGCAGTCCGAGCGGCAGCAGGCCGACGGCGCAGAGATACAAACTGCCCGTTGAGATGTATTGTTCACCGATGCCAGGCTGATGTCCGCAGAAACCAATCGTCAGCCAGCCGTCGCGGTCAAACGTGCCTGGCGCTTCAATCATCCGGCGAATCACCGCCGTCATTGCGCAGCGCACCTGCGCGGGCCGCACGTCGTTCGGCAACTGATGCGTCAGCGCCATCTGCGCCAGCAGTTGAAAGGCGCCGAAGCGGTAAGCCAGCGACCGCCCGATGGCCGGAAATGTGCCTTCGGGCGAAATCAGCCGCTCCTGAATTGCGGCATACCGCCGCGCCCGCCGCGTGGCCCTTTCGACAAAGCTGTCCCAGTTGTAAGCCGCGCTGCGCGCCGTGCGCAGCACATCGAGCAGCATCGGCTGAATGACAAAGCTGTTGTAATAATCCCAGTGAAAGTCCGGCCCGTCGCCATACACGCCGTCGCCCTGATACCACTGTTCGTGCTGCCGCACGGCGTAATCTACCCGCATCGCGTCCCACTCTTCGCCCGTCAGGCACAGTGCCGCTTCGACCATCGCGGCAAACAGCAGCCAGTTATTGAAGCCGGGCCGGATGCGGCGCGATGATTTCAGCGCGGCCAGCAGGTTCTTTTGCGTTCCGCCGTCGAGCTTTCGCCAGAGTTCATTGGGCGCGCGAAGGATGGCATGCGCGAGAAACGCGGCGTCAACCAGCGGCTGCCCGCCTTCATTGAAGTTCAGAAAATCGGGCGAAGCCGGATCGGTGGCAGCGCTGATGGACTGCCGCGCCAGTTCGGCGTAATGCTGCCGCAGCTTTTCTTCTGCCCCGGCACTCAGCGGCTGTTCAAGCCAGGGGGCCAGCCCGGCAAGCAGCCTGCCGATGGCTTCAAGATGCGCATACTTCCGGCGCTCAGCCTCCGCGCCCGCCCGCG